>JAHDBT010000474.1 GCA_020630215.1 Bacteroidota bacterium | reverse complement strand
GCACTTACAATATCAATATGACTACTGCTACGTACCACAATGTAGTATGCGGCATCTATTTCTGCATTCAAAAAAGCCACTCCTTCATTGTTGATATTTCCTTCGCAACTCGCATCACAGCAGCAAGACACTAAAGAGCCATCTGCCAATAAAAGTACTGCTTTTCTTTCTATCACTATATTTTTGTCGTCTGCATCTCTTATTTCTACTAGCATCCAATCTACGGCATCAGTAGGCAATGCTGTTGCATCTACAAAAGCTTCCGTACCCTCATAATGCCAAGGTGCTGTATTAAAAGGTTGTGCTAAAGGTAATAGGCCTCTCTCCCTTAACTCTGTATTCATCAAACCCGTTTCCAAATTAAAAACGCCTTGCAAAGCGACCTTTATATCTATAACTACAATATTGATGCAATCAACCGTAACATTTTTACAATGTTGCACAGTACATATTGTACCATCTGTTTGTGTTCGGGTAATGGTCATGCAAACAGTATAAACCCCTGTACTTGTATATACATGACTACTTGGTGTAGCTCCTATACTGCTACTACTTGTATTATCGCCCCACAACCATTGCAGCTCATCACAATCTGGGTCGAGTGCTACCGTAGGTGTAAAAGTTAGTGCATTACAATTGCCAGTATAAGTAAAATCAATAAGTCCTTCCTCCAAATCGGCACAGTCGCAACAATTTAATATAATGCTCACACAGTACTCTAGTTGGTCGCAAATATTGCCATTATCATCATAACGTGTTACGACCATACATATAGTGTAAGAACCTGCACTGCTGTATTGATGTGTTACTGTTTGATTGCCTGTACTCATGCTGTTGCTGTTATCTCCCCAAAGCCATGTCACCTCATCGCAAGGTCCTAAATTATTGGGGCTTACACTAATGTTGGTGCAATTGCTTTGTAGGCTAAATCCTGCATTTACATCATTATGAAAATCTTCCAAATCGCAAATACAGTTTGGGCATTCGGGCAAGATAAAACAGTACTTATCATCGGAGGTACAACAATTGAGGTGGTCGCCATTGACTATTTGGTGTACCGTTAAATCGAAACAAACATTGGTACCTGCTAGCCCTCCTGTAATGGCTACCGTATGTGTACTTGAGAGGGCTGCATTGGGTACGGTTTCGGTAAAAGTAGTTGGGCTAAAGCTAATACTAGCAGGAAGTATATTGTTCAAATCGAATTGGTGTATGGTATTGCCTGTTAAGTTCAATATTTGAAAACTAAACAAATACTGTCCTGGATGCTCTGGGTCGCACTCAATAAGTCCATTAACCAATTCAACACAATCATTTGGCGGTTCGGGTGGTTGGCAATCAAAAAACAGGGTATCCACACAAGCAATGCTATCATTCACCATCCATTTTACCTGTACTTCTTGCGGAGTGCTGGTATAGCCTCCTAAGCAAAATGTAGGCAGTGCATTCGCTCCACTCGGAATAAAACTACTCGTATTGGGTTCCCATAAAACATTGGTATTATCAAAAGGAAAAGTCGCATCATTATGTGTCCAGCCAGAACCAAAATAATTGTTGATAGCAGAGAAATGGACTCCTGGCGATATGATTTCGGTAATGACTCCTGTGAAATAGTTGGGGGCATATTGATTGTGTAAGGTAATTTCCCAACAGCATGAATCATGTGGTAAACTAACGGGCTGGCTAGTTACCCATACCGAATCGCAAGGATTACAGAATGGAATTGTTGCACAATAAATGGCGGTTGTATCGGTACAGCACTCGTGTGGTTCGAGGCCAGTTGTAATATCTAAATCGTGTGCCGTAAGGCTATAGCAAAAATTATCTCCAGGCGCTAGTCCATCTATATACACACATACAGGCCCATAAGTGCCTCCAGGCAATAAATTAGGAATAGAAATGGGGTTAGGGCTAAGGCTTGCGCCCGATGTATGGTTGAGTTGAATAGCATTGATATTAAAACCAATAGTTGGCGCACTCATCAGATCGAATTGATATTTCACTCGACCTGTTTCATCACAAAAAATAGTATCATTAATGGCCGTTACACATTCTGGCTCATTTTCTACAGGGCAATCAAAATACATGGTGTCGGTACATTCAATGGTATAGCCTGGGTAGGTCGAACTACTGATGAGCCAAGATAGGGCAACTTCTTGTGGTAATCCAGTATAATTAGATAGGCAAATAGTGGATAAATTGGGTAGCGGTCCCGTTGGGATATAGCTACTTGCAGTTGGATGAATGACGACTTCGGTAGCCGTATAGCTCAAAACTGTCCATCCTAAACCATTGGCTATATGATGAATATTGGTATTGATGCCTTCCATTTTAATGCCAATAAAACAATCGGCAACATCATTATGGAGGCTAATATCCCAACAACAAGTATCGTTGGCTACTGTACTAGGCACATAACTAGCAATACGCACCGAATCGCATTTGTCTGTACTTCCAGGGCAGTCAATCAATGTTAGTTTTAACACCTCCGAAGTATCTTTACATCCCCAATCGTTTTCTACAATTACTTGGTACTCCCCATCAAGCGTAGCTACAAAAGTTGTATCGGTTGCTCCTGCAATGGGTGCATCATTATATAGCCATTGATAACTAGCAAATACATCTGGCAAACAAATGGTATCTGGACGACAACGAGTGTAGCAGCCCGATGGTATAAGGCAAGTATCTGGTAGTGGACATACATTTATCTCTGCTGTGCTTGTGCAATTATATGGACTAATGGCGGTAACTGTATAAGTTCCAGATTGGGTTACGGTAATGCTTGTACCATACTCCCCTGTACTCCATACATAAGTATCGCCAGCTACAATATTGCTTACACTAAGCGTAATGAGTTCCCCTTCGCAGAGCGGCGGTAAGGTAGGCGTAGTGGCAATAATAGGCGTTGTTGGATTGGGATGTACGGTTACAATTGTATTGACAACCGTAGTACATGGCGTAGTAACAGGCACGCTATTATCGGTAATAGTGAGTGAATAAGGGTAAATTCCGGGGCTTAATCCACCAACATATAAGCTTTGCCAAGTAGCTCCATCCGACCATAAATAACTATAACCTGCTGGCGCATTTAATTGCAGCATTTCTCCCTCACAAATATCCGTTTCCCCATCAATAGTAGCTGGTGGATTAGGATATACGATGGCATTAACACTATTACTTGTTTCTTGGCAACCTGCGGCATCTGTTACCACTACTTCATACACGCCACTTTGATAAACGCTGAATGTATTGCTTGTTCCACTAAACATTAATGCGCCTGTACTGGTATTGTACCATTCGTAAAGCATATAGCCATTGGTAGCTATTAGCAAAACAGGATCGCCTTGACACACATCGGCTGGCGTTGGGCTGGTAGTTAAATTAACAGGTGTTGGCAGCGGAAATACCGTTATGGTAGTCGCAAAACCTATCCCATTGGTACAAGCGTACTTATCTGTAACACCTAATTGAATGGGATAAACGCCTGCTTGTGTATAGGTATGACAAGGATTTTGCAGTGCTGAAGTCGCACCATCGCCAAAATCCCAAAGCCAACTGACTAAATCACCTGTTGACATATCGGAAAAAGCCACCTTATCTCCTACACAAGCTTTGATAGGATAATTGGCGGCAATATCTATAAAAGAAGGTGTTATATTTTTGCTTACTGTTTGCGTACAAATATCTCCTGTTAATGTATTTATTGCCGTTACGCTAAGGCTTGCAGTATAAGTGCCTGCAGCGCAGCAAAAGGTAAAACTTGGATTTGGCGAAGTGCTGCTTCCTGGGGCAGCACCGCTAAAATTCCAATTCCAGCTAATGATATTATTGGCTGTATAAGACGACAGATCATAAAAATCAACTTGCCCATTGCATTTCACTTCAAAATCAAAATCTACTACTAGCGGCACTTCTATGTTTTCACAATCAATAAGCGTACAAGTACCCGAAGCACTTGGCACCTCTCCAGATAAGCATACCTTGTAAAAACCAGCTTGTGCATAAGTATTGGTTTGACTGGCAAAACTCGCCGTGCTTAGGGTATTTCCATCCCCAAAAGACCATACAAAATTACTGGCAGATGCGGAGGATAAATTGTTAAATGTTACAGGGTTACATATTGGATTAACTGGCGACAAATCAACACTGCCCAAAGGTTGTAAACAAGCGGAGGTATTACAAGAAGATAAAGTCGTGCTTAGTACATTAGAATAACTGCTACATCCATTAGCATCTATTACATTTACTCGATAAGCGCAAGCAGTATTAATACCCATTTGACAGAGTTCGTAAGGAGGTGTTGCCGCACATCCTACCGAGTTGCTTACAGGTGCGTAGCCACTACCACAATCCATTTCCCATTGATAAGTATAGCCTAGCCCTTGTAAAGCATATAAATTAAAATTGATTGGATTTAGCAATGGAGTGCAAATCACCATATCATCAGGTGTAGAAATAGCCGCATTGGGGCTAGTCAATTCGTTTACGCACCAAGTGTTTGTTACCGTACAATTATTGCAATGTACTGCTTCTAAGGTATAGCATCCTCCTCCTGTTATGGTAGCCGTAGGGCTTGTAGAGATAGTTGTACCGTTTTCATCCATCCAATTATGGCTGATATAACAGGCTGTAGCTCCTGCTATAGCTAAAATGCCATTATCGTTTTCGCATAACTGCGTTGGTCCAGTAATAACCGGTACAGGCGGCGCAACAATATTAATGCTAATGCTTGCCGTAATGCCGCAATAACCTACTTCGAGCACAGCCGTACCCGTATCATTATGCCATTGTACGTCAATGGTGTTCGTACCTTGACCAGTTGTAATGCTGCCAATAGTAACGGGTACAGTAGGTGGGTTGATTGCCCAAGTAAATGCTTCGCCAGGTATAGGGCTGGTTAAAGAAGGCGTAGTGCTTACTGTAAAAGAAGTAGTGCTATTGGTACAGGCAGTTAAAGCACCATTAATTGTTAAGGCTTGAATATAATCCACTAAAATCGTTAGTGCTTCCGATTCGCAATAAGGGTCATTGGTATCTTTTTGTATAACCGAAAGGGCATACCCTCCAACAGGCGGAGCAGCATCCCAAGTTACTACTACAGGATTAGCTGTAGTGGGCATTACCGTACCACCTGTGGCTGTCCATTCAAAAACACCTGTTGCAGGCGTTGCTGTTGTTTCGTAGGTATAAGTTCCACCTGCACAAATTACATCGGGACCTATAATACTACTGGGCATTACTGGCGCAGGCAGCACCTGAATACTCGCACTAGCCAAGCCATTACAATAATTAGCTGGATTGACTGGGCTTGCACTAACACTATAAGTTCCTGCACCTGTATTCCAAAGTACCGTTACAGAAGTTCCGCTACTCGCCCCTTGAATAGTACCACCGCTTACCGTCCAACTAAACGTATCAGGGTGCGAAGCATTAAATACAGTAGTTTTATTTTCGCAAACTTTAACGGGACCCGATATGGAGAATTTAGGCTTAATCGTCACATCAAGCGTATCTCTAGCCCTACAATTATCTTCCGAAGATTTGGACAAATAAGGATGCGTTACCTCCACAATTACTTGCCCTGAGCTGGTGCTAAAAGCATTGGGCCAAGTAATGCTTATATGATTAGAAAAAGGAGGCACCTCATTAATTGTTCCCCCAACAACCGACCATTCGTATTGTGCGCCTACATATTTAGGCACTTCATAATTAACTGTTTCATTGGCACAAGCTGGGTTGGGACCCGTTATGCTTAAATTGTTGTCATCAATAATAGGGATGGTAAGTAGGTGTAGTACAAAAAGGAGGTG
>JAHDBT010000018.1:28477-33272 GCA_020630215.1 Bacteroidota bacterium | reverse complement strand
ATACGGTCGGCACGCATTTTTATTTGCTGCGTACTTTCTTCGCCCGATACATACAGGATGTGGTACCGACTTAATTTTACCGCCAGTTGTAAAAACAAGGTCGATTTTCCAATTCCAGGTTCGCCTCCTAGTAATACCACCGACCCTGGCACAATGCCACCACCTAGCACTCTGTTTAATTCGGTATCCGCAGTAGCCATTCGCTCTTCCTTAATGCTTTGCACTTCCTGAATGTTAACCACCTCGTTCTGCCCAAATGCCAAGCCCGACATTTTAGCTTTCGTTTCGGCAGTTTTTTGAGCCTTCGTTGTTACCTCTTCCACATAGGTATTCCACCCCTCGCAGTTGGTACATTTACCCAACCATTTGGAAGACGTGTTGCCACAGTTTTGGCAAATATATTGTGATTTTACTTTGGCCATCTGGTTTGTTTTTTAGTGGTCAGTAGTCAGACCGTTCGCTGCGCTCTCTGTCAGATCGCTGCGCTGTCAGTTTATATGCTGACGATTTTTTTAGCGGTCGGCAGTTAGACCATTCACTTCGTTCACTATCAGTAGTCAGTTTCCTGCTGACGATTTTTAGTGGGGAGTTTACTTGTTTTGCAAAGTTAGTATTAAAATTTAGATTTTTAGATCTGCTGGTGATTGTTCCCACGAAGTCTCACTAGGTTTTTCACTGGGTTACGGAGTCCCCATAAGCTTCGCCTAAAATAATTGCCAAAAACAACACTTGTGTAAAGGTTCCCACAGAGTCGCACGAAATTTTTTTGTTTTTTTTCGCCTACTTTTACTAGTACCTTTGGAAATTTTAAGCCCGTGAGAGTCTAGTTTGTTTTAGGTGAGTTTGGGGGTTTGAGGAGACGTAGCAGTGCCACGTCTGTACATTTATAATTTTTCCCTTTCGATACTAGCGAAGCATTCAAAAAATCCATACATCCAGCCCATCCAAATTCAGACAATTACGCCAGCATATAAAAAAGGGATAACGAAGCGATCTGACAATGAGCGCAGCGAATGGTCTGACTGCTGACAGCGAGCGCAGCGAACGATCTGACAGCGTAGCGATCTAATTCCCAAAATACCTTACCTTTGCAGCAAATTTGAAAAACTAAATTAAAATACACAATACGATGCAACAATATAGAGAAGAAAAAGACAGCATTGGCATAGTGCAAGTGCCAGCCGATAAATACTGGGGCGCACAAACACAACGTTCGCGCGAGAATTTTAAAATTGGGGGGCAGCGCATTCCAATGGAAGTAATACGGGCGTATGCCATTTTGAAAAAAGCGGCGGCTTATACAAATGTAGCATGTGGCGGTTTTGATAAAGGCAAAGCCGATTTAATAGCGCAAGTGTGCGATGAAATCCTAGCAGGAAAATTAGACGATCAGTTTCCATTAGTGGTATGGCAAACGGGTTCGGGTACGCAGAGTAACATGAACGTGAATGAGGTAATTGCCAACCGTGGACATGTGCTAACAGGTGGTGCGCTAACCGATGCAAAGAAAGCCTTACATCCCAACGATGATGCTAATAAATCGCAATCGAGTAACGACACTTTTCCTACGGCGATGCACATTGCGGCTTATACTTTAATTGTAGAAAACACCATTCCTAATTTAACCGCTTTGCGTGATACGTTGCAAGCAAAATCGGAAGCCTTTAAAAGTGTGGTGAAAATTGGTCGTACCCACTTTATGGATGCTACGCCTGTTACTTTAGGACAAGAATTTTCGGGTTATGTATCGCAAATTAATCATGGCTTACGAGCTTTAAAAAACACCTTGGCGCATTTATCAGAATTAGCCCTAGGCGGCACAGCAGTAGGAACGGGCATTAACACACCGCCCAAATATGCCGAAACAGTAGCCGCTAAAATTGCCGATTTATCAGGACATCCTTTTGTAACGGCCGAAAACAAATTTGAAGCCCTAGCCGCACACGATGCGATAGTAGAAACATCGGGCGCATTAAAAACGGTAGCGGTAAGTTTGATGAAAATTGCCAATGATATACGCATGTTGTCATCAGGGCCTCGTAGTGGTATTGGCGAAATTACGATTCCTGCCAACGAACCAGGATCGTCGATTATGCCAGGCAAAGTAAACCCTACACAGGTGGAAGCGATAACGATGGTTTGCGCTCAGGTAATGGGCAATGATGTGGCTATTAATGTAGGCGGCTGTACAGGTCATTTTGAGTTGAATGTATTTAAGCCGATGATGATTTACAACTTGCTAATGTCGGCACGATTAATTGGGGATGCAGCAGCTTCGTTTAACAAAAATTGTGTGATGGGCATTGAACCTAATAAAAAGGTAATTAACGAACATTTAAACAATTCGTTGATGTTGGTTACCGCTTTAAACTTACATATTGGATATGACAATGCCGCCAAAATTGCGAAAAAAGCGTACAAAGAAGATACAACTTTAAAGGAAGCTGCTATTGCACTAGACTTACTAACCGCCGAACAATTTGATGCTTGGGTGATTCCGGAGAATATGGTGGGTTAGTGGAGAGGTTTGAGTTTTGATTCTTGAAATGCCGTTTTTGATTTTTTATAGGCTGGCGTTAGGGAAGAGATTTGATGCTTGAATTTTGGTGTTTTTCATGCTAAGGGTTTTGTTTTGGGGGGTAGAGAAAATTCATGAATTTTCTCTACGGATTAACGAAGTAATACGCCAGCATATCATCCAATAAATCCAAAAATCCCGCCCATCCAAATTCAGACAAGTACGCCAGCATATAATCCCAAAACAAACTAAAACAGCCTCCCCTAAAAACACGCAAATGGTTGACCAAACTATTTGCGTGTTTTTTTATGTGAAAAGCCTTAACAAAAAGCTTGCCTACGCAACTATTCTAAGGTGTGTGTTTTTTACTACGCTACCATTCTTTAAGCCCCTAAAAATCATCTTGTGACACTATCATGTTTTTTCAATGGAACTTTTTGCCATTCGTGAAAAGTTTCCCCGTTACTTTTAAATTTTAATTGCGTCTTATAGCTAAATTGTAAAATTTTATTCACCAAAAGTAAAAAAAACTCATGGACCAAGTAACAGGTTATATGGACACCTTTATTGAAATGGCAATCGCTTATGCGCCCAAAATAGTATTGGCAATTGTGGTATTGCTAATTGGCTTATGGATTATTGGCGGCATTGTAAAAATGGTTGGCAAGGCGATGGAAAGAGCAGGTTTGGATAAGGACATTCAGCCCTTCTTAAAATCAATGTTAGGGGTTTTATTAAAAGTAATGTTGCTACTAAGTGTAGCTGGCATTGTTGGCATCGAAACCACTTCTTTTGTAGCGGTAATTGCAGCAGCAGGTTTTGCTATTGGTATGGCATTACAAGGTAGCTTAGGTAACTTTGCTAGTGGCGTAATGATTTTATTATTTAAACCTTACCGAGTAGGCGATTTAGTAGATGTACAAGGACAGATTGGACATGTAGAAGAAATTCAAATTTTCAATACCTTACTGGCATCTCCTGATAACAAAAAAGTAATTATCCCTAATTCAGTTGCTACTAGCGGCATCATCACCAACCTTAGCGCACTAGAGCATTTACGGGTAGATTTAAACATCGGCATTGCTGGCGACGAAGATTTTGATAAAGCGAAAAAAGTAATTGAAGATGCCCTAAAAAGCACCCCAAAAGTTTTATCAAACCCAGCGCCACTAGTAGCTATCGAACGCTTTGAGCCTTACTACGTAGTACTAGCAGTGCGCCCTTACGCTAAAACAGCAGATTATTGGGATGTATATTTCAAATCTTACGAAAACGTTAAGGCTGCATTGGTTAAAAATGGTATCCGTGGACCGCAGCCTTCTACGGTTGTTACTTTGAATAAATAAACGCTTTGGAGGTTTGATTTTTGATTCTTGAAATGGGATTTTTGATTTTTTTTATGCTGATGTGAGGACGGGAATTCATTTAAAATTTAGAATCGAAGATGTAGGATTTAAGATTTTTTACATGCTGATGTAAGGAATTTTGATGCTTACCATTTATTGCTAATTTTTGATACTGACGTTAGCATAACATCCAAAAAATCCACACATCCAGTCCATCCAAATTCAGACAATTACATCAGCATAGCATCCAAAAAATCCATACATCCAGTCTATCCAAATTCAGACAATTATTTAAACGAACGACCTCGCAAAACACCATATTAAATTTTAATATTTTTTGGGCTTACGGCATTGTTACTTTGGTAGCAATGTCGTTTTTTTTGTTCTTGCCATTTGCAATGGCAAGCCGTTATTATTTAAGGGTACAAAAACTTATCCGTCCACAATTCACTAAATGACCATCCTATAGGATAGACTGTTCAAAATGCCGCTCAAATTATGCGACCATTTTGGGCTTATTGATGCCTTTTAGTCTTGCTAGTTTTTTGAATATACTTGTTTCTTTTTGTTAAGAAAAATCTTAGTAGTTGTTCGTACTAAATTGCACAAAAAAATAGCAATTCGGAGCAAACTGTACTTGACATCTCCAGATGGCAAGAATTCTTTTTTGAGAGGTCAATTTAATATTGCACTTCGACTGACGGTTTTGGTATCCCCTGCCATTAAGGTAAGCTGTCTTCCATCTGGAGATGAAAGGTACAGGGGCGACAATTTAGATTTAGCACTTCGTCTTTTAGTATAGATGCCTTTGTACAACCAAAAAACAAAGGGATTATATTCAATATCACAACTCGAAGTAACTGTAATTGACATCTACAGATGGCAAGAATTCTTTTTTGAGAGGTCAATTTAATATTGCACTTCGACTGAC
>JAHDBT010000018.1:0-28377 GCA_020630215.1 Bacteroidota bacterium | reverse complement strand
GGGCGACAATTTAGATTTAGCACTTCGTCTTTTAGTATAGATGCCTTTGTACAACGAAAAAAACAAGCCAATTATACAAACATCTCAAAAACCCCTATCTTAGCTTAATGAAGCGACACATACAATTACTACTCCTACTACTAGCAACAATCCCCTGCTTACAACAAGCATACGCACAAGACCAAACCATCACGGGCACCGTAACCTCCGCCGATGATGGACTTGGAATGCCTGGTGTAAACATCCTCCTACAAAACACCTCGCAAGGCACTATTACCGATATTGATGGCAACTACTCCCTAGCGGCTGCCCCTACGGATACGCTCGTGTTTTCCTACATTGGTTTTAAGCAGCAAATCATTCCTATTGAGGGGCGCAGCGTTATCAATATTATTATGGAAAATGATGCCCAGCAAATGCGGGAAGTGGTGGTAACGGCCCTTAATATTTCGCGCGATAAAAGGTCAATAGGCTACTCGGCTTCGGAGGTGTCGGTTGCACCTTTGGAGACGGTGCGAGATGTGAATGTGGTGAATGCTTTAACGGGCAAAGTGGCGGGCTTGCAAATAGGAAAAACCTCGGGGGGATTGGCTTCGTCTACGAAGGTAACCATTCGTGGCAACAGCACTTTTAGGGATAACCAAGCCCTGTTTGTGATCGATGGGATTCCGATTGACAACAGCACTTTTGGCGCACCCGATTTATGGGGCGGCATTGATTATGGCAGCGGCGCATCCGATATTAACCCCGACGATATTGAAAGTGTAACGGTTTTAAAAGGACCTAATGCGGCTGCCCTGTATGGCTCGCGAGCTGCCAATGGCGTTATTTTAATTACCACCAAAAAAGGCAAAGCTCGCAAAGGAATTGGTCTCAGCATTAACTCCACCACCAGTTTTGAAATGCCCGATATTCAAAAAGATTTTCAGAATGTATATGGCGCAGGGGAAAACGGACAATTTGATGTGAACGAAAACGAACACCCCTATTTTGAAACGGGCATTACCGAACGTTATGGCGATAGCTACGGCCCTAAAATGGAAGGACAAACCTATATTGATTGGGATGGTGTAGAACGCACCTACTCGCCACAGCCCAACAATTACCGTGATTTTTTTGAACTCGGTCGCACCCTTACCAATGCCGTATCCCTAGATGGCGGTAACGAAACCACTACCTTCCGCTTATCCTATACCAACCTCCAAAACAAAGGCACGGCTCCTAATAGCAGCCTCGCCCGAAACACACTAAATTTTAGAGGCACGCACAAAATCACCCCTAAAATTTTAGCCGATTTTAAAATTACCTACACCAACCAACACGTAAAAAACAGACTCAGTTTAAGCAATGCAGGCGCAGCTCGACACATTGTAATGATGCCCCGAAATGTCAGCAACGCCTCCTTACAAGATTATAAAGACGAACAAGGCAACGAAAAAATATGGTATACCTCTTGGGCTTGGCAAACTAATCCCTACTGGCAAGCTTTTGAAAACATTAACCAGGATTGGCGCAACCGCTACACGGGGCATATTTCGGTGAACTACCAAATTACCGATTGGCTGAGTTTTATGCTACGTACCGGCCAAGATTTTTACAACGACCGCCGTGATAATATTGAAGAAGCAACGGGTTCGTTTACCAATCCTAGTGGTGCGTACTCGCAGGGATGGATAAACGTAAACGAACGCAACAGCGATTTCCTCCTATCGGCTAATCGAAAACTAGGGGCGCAAATTGATTGGAGCATTAATATAGGTGGCAACCAAATGATGCAAAAAAGAGAACTTAATTCTACGAGAGTAGACCGATTAAGTTCTCCTAATTTTTATCACATCGAGTTTAGCGAAAATGCGCCTGATGTAAGTGCTTTTTTATCCGAGAAACGAATTAACTCCTTGTATACGGCTACCCAAATTGCTTTTAGAGATTACCTGTTTTTAGACTTAACAGGTCGTCAAGATTGGTCGTCTACTTTGCCAATTAAAAACAACAATTACTTTTATCCATCCGCTAGTTTAAGTTGGGCATTTACGGATGCCTTTGGCGTAAAATCTAATGTATGGAGTTTTGGCAAATTGCGAGCATCGTGGGCAAGGGTTGCTACCGATGCGGATCCTTACCTCCTCCTTCCCTCCATAGAAAGCACGGGTACGTTTAACAACAGCGACCCAAGCGTTCGCATTTCGCCCATCATCCCCTCCCCCGATTTACGCCCCGAATTTACCCGTTCCGTAGAACTCGGCACCGACCTCCGTTTCTTCAAAAATAAAGTGGGCATTGATTTTACCTACTACGACAACCTCACTACCGACCTCATTGTACAAGCCGATGTTGCCAACAGTTCGGGCTACGAAAAAGCGGTGCTAAATGCAGGAAAAATTGCCAATAAAGGCTATGAACTGTCCCTAAATTTAAGCCCCATAAAAAACGATAAGGTGCGGTGGGATTGGCAAGTAAATTTTGCCAAAAACAACTCCGAAGTACTGCAACTCGACGAAAACGGTCTCCTAGAAAAACTCTTGTTAGAAGAACAATTTCGTATTACCGTAGAAGCCCGCCCCGGCGAAGCATATGGCGTAATTGTAGCCCCTTCTATTGCCCGCAACGAACAAGGCGAAAAGCTAGTAGATGGCGATGGTTCGTATATAAAAGGTCCTAGCAAAATACACGGCAATATTAACCCCGATTGGCGATGTGGTGTATCAACAAATTTAAAAATTGGCGGCTTTACCATTGGCGGTTTAGTAGATATTAAAAAAGGCGGCAGCATTTACTCCGCAACCAATATGTACGGCAACGGCTACTCTGGCATTTTTACCAGTTCGCTCGAAGGAAGAGAAGAATGGTATGCCTCAGAAGCTGCTAGAAACGAAGCTGGCGAAGCCCTACCCTACTACAACGAAACAAGCGGCGAATGGATAGCCGAATGGATGCCTACAGGCGGTTACCTAGCGGAAGGCATATATGCGGAAGGTACGATAATAAACGGCGAAGATGTAAGCGGTCAACCTAACCAAAGCTACCAAAATCCCAAAGCCTACTGGTCGCAATTTACGGAGTGGACAGACGAACTACACGAACCCCATATTTACGATGCTAGTTTTGTGAAGTTGCGAGAGTTTTCTATTGGTTATCAGTTACCAAAAATTGCGGTTCAAAAAATAAAACTTCGTAGTTTGAGTGTGTCGTTGGTAGGTCGTAATTTGTGGCTTATACACAGCAATGTGCCTAATATTGACCCCGAAGCGAGTTACAATAATGGCAACGCACAAGGGGGCATTGAGTGGGGTACGTATCCTGTGAATAGGAGTATTGGGGTAAATGTTAAGGTGGGGCTTTAGGCGGTGTTTTTTTGAATATAGAACGCTGAAGAAGGAAGTTTTTTTGCTGATGTGGTTAATGTTGTGCAAGGTGCAAATCAAAGACTTGAAACCCGTTACGCTTCCGTCTATAGGCTGTAACGGGCATTCTTTTTTTGCAAAAAAAGGAATGCAGGGTCAAGTGTCTTGCTTGATCCATTAGGGTTTCAAGTCTCTGGCTTGCATTTTTGTCCAACTACTTATTTAATCGCCTTTAATTTTTTTCCATGGTAGGGGCAGTATTTCCATGCGCCGCTTAACTCCTCTTTATCAACAGGGCAGCGTTTGGGTTTTATTAAAGAAGCGAGGGGCAATCGCCAATCAAAGGCGGTATCTTTGCTGAGGGCTATTTTAAGTTTGCCTTCCTTTTTGGGGTCTACTAAACGCATCCCTTTTTTATCCATTCCTTCAAATACATAAAACTGCATATTTTCGCCAAGCTGCCCTAACATATTGGCTAAAATGGGCTGCATAATTTCTAGCATTAGTTTAAGGTCGCCATCAATTTCGGTTTCTTTTAGGGGGGCATAGGGGTTGGTTTTATTCATACTAATGCGTAAACCTTGTGCAATTTCGTTGCGGTCTCGGTATTGGATATTGCCAAACAAACCAATTGCGCCATCAACAACGGCGACTAAAATGTATTGGTCAATAATTTTTAAAATATCGTCGGTTGCCTTGTTCGAGGTACTTGGGTCGCTGGCAAATACGGCCTCCCAGTATTCGGTTGTAATCCACCATATTAGGCGTATTTCATCGGTAGAGCTAGTAGAGTGTTGGGTTTCTCTGGTGAGTTGTTGTATATCAACATCTACTTCATTGGCATCTTGGGCATAAATGTTTTCTTGCATTCCTCCGCATAATACTAAAACAGCGGTGAGTGAAATAAAAACAAAAGATTTGAAGTAATTGCTCATGAATTGTATTTTTTTAGTGATTGATAATTCTTTAAATTAAGTAATAGCAAAAAATAAATTATTATTTGTTTTTTTGCCATTAATAAGTGGAGCTAATGGTTTAATTTGGTTCACGTAAAAATAGGGTGGTGGAAAATGGGAAGGGAGCTTATTTGTTTTATTTAGACTTGAATAGGAAGCCTATTTTTTCCTTAGTTGCTAGGAAAAGTAGGGGGTATTGAATAAGGGGATATATAAAAATTGATTGGGGTGTCTATTGTAGGTAATGTAAGTGAAAGAAATAAAATAAAATCGGCTATGATGCACAATCATTTTATCGCTTTCATCTATTGTATTAATCTTGTTGTAAAAAATCCATGCTTTCTTGTAAATAGGCATCAAAGTTAGGAGGAAAAGTATGGTCTACTCCTTCCATTGTTATCCATTTCCAGTTAAGGCCTTTAGCAATAGCGGTGTCGTAAAATGATTTAATGTGTTCAAACATTTGGTCTTTGTCGCCCATAATAAAAACGCCTTTCACACCATTTTCTAATGCTTTAGGAAGCAATGCTTCATAATCTTCTAGGTGTTTAAGGTAAGGAAATAGTACAATAAAGCGACTTATTTTAGTGGGCAATGCATCTTCTAATAACATTTTAACAGCCCTAGCACCTCCTTGCGAAGCACCAGCTAAAATAATGCTATTTTCTTGTATTTGGTATGTTTCGGTAAACTGTTGGTAATGTGTGCTTATCTCTTTTACAGATAGGTCGTAATCGTCCCAACAATATTGTTGTTCGTCCATTAACTGCGACGATTGTGGTAGTAGCATGGCATAGTCATTGTCGAGTATTTTGGCCCATTGTTGGGCTACCATTTCTGCGCCTCCGCTGCCTCGCCAATGCAAGTTAATCATTAGTGGCAAGCTGCCATCGGCATTAATATTTTTAGGAAGTTGGGTAATACTTAATGGTGCAGATTTTGCTTGTAGTGCAATAAACCATTCCGCACATTGAGCGTATATTTTTTTAAATGCTTCCTCGTCTTTTATATTGGCAAATTCACGTTTGCAAATTTGGTCGAGCATAGTAGGCGACCAAAACACCTTTTGCTCAGTAGCTTTCGCCAAGGTGTTTATTGCTGCCGTTTTTTGGTTAAGCATACTTTGGGTACTTGCTAGTAGTAAAGTAGCAGGCTTTAAAACTCCTGGAAATTGGTGATTATACGCCTCTTGTGCTAGTACTAAAGCTTCTTCTAGTTGCCCAGCTTCTACTTTTGCCCAAGTACTTCGCCAGTAGTCGCCAAAGTTTTTATTGGTTTTATTCATTGGTTATTTATGTTTAGGGATGGTTTTAGGTTTGCAAATATAGCTCTTTTTTTTCTCTATGAGAAAAATATTTGGTTTACATTAGTCACAAATTCAAAACATTGTTAATAAACATGTTTCCACATTAACAAAGTAAAACATTTATTATTTAACAGATATTTGGGAGATTGCAAAATAAAAAACCGAACGCAGGGCAAGGATCTCGCTTTAGTTGCATGGTACTCAATTCTATAACTTGCAAAAACGCACTTTAAATTTTAATATTGAGCATAGTAAATAATGGAAACAAAAAAAATTAAAAACAAAATAGTTCTGAGTTCGTTTTGTTATTATTGGTTCTATATTAAAAAAAGACAATTCTCAAATTAACAAATAACATTATGAAAAGCAATTATCCAAATACGAAGATGATAAGGAAGTACTATTTTTTGCGTACATTTGGCATCAGTATACTTTTGTTGTTTTTACTGCCATTAAGTGCCTGTTTTTCAACACAGCCCACTAACCTTGGACAAACCCAAAGGGCAAAAAAGTCTAAAGTGGTACCGCCGCCTGTTATTACTAAAAAGCAGTTCTCAGATGATAGAGGGTATATTGTAAAGGTAGGCGATAAGGCTCCTAAATTAGCTATGGATTTAGCGAATGGAGCAAGCGTAAAAAGTAAAGATTGGAAAGGCAAAGTGGTTGTTTTACAATTTACAGCGAGTTGGTGCGGTGTTTGTCGTAAAGAAATGCCTGTTATTGAGCAAGAGCTTTGGAAGCCTTATAAAGACAAAGGCTTGGTAGTAATAGGCGTTGACAGAGACGAACCATTAGAAAAGGTACAGGAGTTTGCAAAACAAATGAAAATCACTTATCCACTTGCTTTAGATCCTGGTGCCGAAATTTTTAGTAAATTTGCCATTAAACAAAGCGGTGTTACCAGAAATGTGGTTATTGACCAAAAAGGAAACATTGTATGCCTTACGAGGTTATTTGACCGAGAAGAATTTGATAAAATGAAAGAAATAGTCGTAGATTTGCTGGAGCAGTAATTGTTCCTTTTAAATACCAACACAGCAACAACATTAACAGTGACATTACTTAGCCTTTAGGTTAGGTGTGTTGCTGTTTTTTTATTTTATTTCGCCTACTTTACTATTTACTTTTTAATATTGGCTTCGTAGAGTTCAATCCAATCCTGCACGGTCATTTTTTGCATTAATTCGGCAATTAACTCGTAGGGTATTTCTTCCATTTTTTTAAAGCGAATACAGCTTTTCCCCATATCCAATTTTCTTTTACAATGTTTTGGATACTCCGCTACAAACCAATCTAATAATTCTTTTTTTGCATAAATACCCATATGATACAATGCAATAAAGTTTTTTTGAGAAGCAATATTGGCAAAAGGCAGGGCTTCGCTAGGTTTGCAATGGTAACCATCAGGATAAATATCGTGTGGCACCACATACCCTATCATCCCGTATTGTAGTTGCTCCTTAAATCCTTCTGGAATATTTTCTAAAATAACCGAACGTAATTTGTCGAAATACACTTTTCGTTCTGCTGGTACACCTTGCAAATATTCGGCTACGTTTTTGGCTTTAATGGTCATGGCTTAAATTGTTTTTTTTTATTTGAGAAATAACTAATTTCTAGGCCAAAATAAACGATGTTTATAAGCAATCCAAGTATCATTTAATTTTTTTTCAGGAAATTGATGTCAAATAAAAATAAGGCTTTTACAAAATAGTTTATAATTTGCACGATTTTAGATATATTTGAGCTAAAACCCAAATTGAATAGCGATGATGTATCCAATTTTAAAATTTGTTGTTAATATTTCTATCCGTATTTTTTTTAAAAGTGTGGTTGTTACCAATAAACAATTACTCCCAAAGGATGGTCCCTTAATAGTAGTGGCCAATCATCCTAGCACATTTATGGACCCTGTTGTAATTGCGGCAGTATTAAAACAAGAGGTTTACTTTTTAGCGAAGGGCAGTTTATTTACTTCGCCTTTTAAACGTTGGGCTTTAAATAAAATGCATGTAATACCTATTTACCGCCAACAAGACGACCCTAGCAAAACCAATCAGAACAATAAAATATTTGAGAAATGCGAGGAGTTTTTAACCAACAAGGGCACCCTCATGATTTTTCCAGAAGGTACGAGCATTAACGAAAGACGCTTGCGAAAAATTAAAACGGGTACTGCCCGTATTGCTTTAGGAGCAGAAGCCGAAAACAATTACCAATTAAATTTACAAATTGTAACTATAGGGTTAAATTATTCTGACCCACGTAGGTTTAGAAGCGAGCTGCTAATTAATGTAGACGAACCTATTAAAGTAGCCGATTATGCCGCACTGCACCAAACAAAAGGCTTTGAAGCGGTAAAAGCATTAACCGAAAAAATACGACAACAGCTAGAGCAAAACATCATTATTACCAATAACGACGACGACGATGAACTCGTAAAAAACATCGAAACAATTTACCGAAACCAGCTTGTAGAAGAGTTAGAATTGTCAGAGAATATTAAAGAAGAAGAATTTTTAGTAACAAAAACGATTGTAGATGCCTTGCACTTTTTTAGCGCGCAAAAACCACAAGCAGTAAAGGAGTTAAAGGTAAAAATAAGCAGCTATATTAACACCTTAGAACAACTACAACTTAAAGACGATTTGTTTGCAAGTGAAGGCAAAAAACGAACCGTTTTTTGGGCAACTTTAAAGGTAATTATTTATACAGTACTAGGTTTTCCTTTATATATTTATGGATTGATAAACAACTATATACCCTATAAAATTCCATCTATCGCTGCTGCTGCTATTTCAGAACACGACGAGTACCGTGGACCTATAATGATGACAACAGGCATGTTTATGTTTCCGATATTTTATGCCTTACAATGTTGGTTGGTTTATTACTTTTTTGAATCAGGTTGGATAAGCCTTGTATACTTGTTAAGCTTGCCTATTAGCGGATTTTTTGCGCTACATTTTTGGGGAAGATTGATAACAACACGTAATTATTTCAAATTATTTTCGTTATTTTACAAACGAAACACCTTGGTTAATCAGTTAATAGTACAAAGAACAACACTTCTCAACACTTTAGATAAAGCAAAAAACAATTATTTAGCACACCTCCAGAAAACTACATAATACATTCTTGTAATAGCTTATATTTATACCTTAAAGGTAAACTCCATTTTTAATCAAAACCCCTCTTTTGGCTAGGTTATGTTTATAGCATGGCCTGCTTTGTTTTTATGGTAATATTAAATTCCCATTTAAAAATGATAGAATAATTGAGCATAACAAAGACAAAGTTATTTAATACCTTTGCAAAATCAATTCTCTTTATTTTTATTAAATTTAAAGTATAACTATGTATTGGAAGAAAATGTTTTCCCTAGTACTTATGACTTTTATTTGTTCATTTAGTGCTAAAGGCCAAAATTATGATGTAAGCGTTGGCATCTTTACACCATCGCCAAGTGGTTTTACTTATAAGTATTTTGTAAGCAAAAAAAATGCCATCGAAATTATTGGAGGAATATACACCTCCGATTTTTTACAAGGAAGTTTTAAAGGAGGTGATGTTACTGGTTTATACGAGTTTCACAGACCTACTTTAACCGAAGAGCTACAGTTTTTTTATGGCTTTGGTGCTCATCTAGGAGTTTACCAAACAATATCCGATTGGAATCCTAACATTGGTATTGATGGTATTGCAGGCTTAGAGTTTAGCTTTCCAGAGGTGCCAATAGGTTTTGCTTTTCAATATAAACCATCACTAGATTTTGTTTCGGTATTATCTGGTAGGCGTGCTACTATTATTAATGGAGGCGGCTTGTCGTTAAAGTATTTAATTAGGTAAAGAATGATGTAAAAAACTAGCAAATAAATTGCGAAATTGAAACCGTTTTTTTACCCAAAGCGAAGCGTAATTCTACCTTCTACTACTATTTAACGAATGCTGAATAGAAACAACAAATCTTATAAAAGCCACAAAAGAATCAACTTTTTAACAAGTAACTAATTTTTGAAAAAGCCTTTTAATATCATCAATTAGTTTTGTTATCTTTAGTAAAAATAAAAATCTTTAATGAAATATAATTATGTCATGAATTTGATTCGGAATACACAATTAGGTGTTTTGGTAATATTGCTACTAATTGGTTTTACTGCCTGCAATGTATCGAAAGAGCAGGATAATATAAAAAAGGAAACCAGTAAGCTTGCAATAAATAATGCTTCTGACAAAACATCAACAGATAAACCAAAAACAGAAGATAGAGCTATTGGATATGCTAAGTTTAAAAAAATGTCTGTAGAAGAACGTTGGCATGTTTTATCACCTAGCCGCCGTAATCAATTGCGAGGAGAACCAGACTTATATCCTTATTTTAAGCCAATGATAGCTAAATACCCAGACATAGAAGAAATGTCTGCTAGGGACCCAGCTATTCCTGTAGAGGAAAGCCCCGTGAACCCTTACGCACAGTATGAGTTTAAAACATTTACGGCCGAAAAAAGTGTTGAGCAACGATGGAACGAATTTTCTGAAAAACGCAAAACCTATATGAAAGCACATCCAGAAAAATATCCAGAATTTAAAAAATATTTAGAAAATTAAAAAATATAAACAAAAAAATACTATGAAAAAAATAGTACTATTAAGCTTTTGCTTTGGTTTGTTGCTGCTCTGTTTGAGTCAGCCTATTCAAGCACAATGCGATTCTTACGATTCATTGTATCCACCACCATATCCAGAAACGTATCCCTGTATGGCCAGTTTTTTAGCCGACCCTGCCAACTCGTTTTGTTGCGATGTGGAGTTTGACCAAGAGTGTATTTTAGGATTGCGACAACATTGCGATTCTAACGGAACGGTAGTAGGAGATTGCTATTTAGAAACCTGTGAAGCTACTGGATGTAGAAGCGAAAACCCAGGTAATTCTTTTCCGTTTTGCGCTCCTTTAGGTATTAGTTGTTCTGTATGCGGACCCTGTACCTCTTATTATACAGATGCTCCTCCTCCAGGTATCAATCCGCCTATTCAGTATATTGATGATGGAACCAATAGTGGATTGGCTCCTATTATTGATGGACGTATTTTTTCTGTAATTAGCCTACTTGATGGCTTATGCTGTTCTTGTATTGGCACGCCTTCGCCATTAGATTGCCCAGATACGTTCCCTGATGATTGGGGTGCATGGGATTATTGCTGCCAATCGGCATTAGATAGTATTAACTTATTAATTTGCGAAGACAACGACCCTACTACTACCAATGGATGTAGTGAATTGCTAGGTTGTACTTATACGCCTGTATCTGTAAATAGTACTCCTGCAATACTTGCAAAACTTCAAATATTTTTAGAAGGTGCGTATATTGGGAATCAACAAATGAGCACCACTTTACGTAACAAAGGCCTCTTACCAGATACCCAACCTTTTAATGTTGCACCGTGGAACTATCTTGGTAGCGAAAATGGTGGCGGTTCGTTGCAAAACAATGCTGTAGATTGGGTGCTTGTTGAACTGCGAAACCCCTTAGACACAGAAGATGTACAAGCTATTGCAGCAGGTATTTTATTGTCGGATGGTAGAATTGTAGATCCTCCCGGTGGACGACAAGATGGATTAACTATTAATGGTGTTACGCCTAATACTAATTATTATGTAGTTATAAAAACACGTAACCACTTAACTATCATGAGTTCTATTGCACTATTTTTATCTAGCACAGATATATACAACTTTAGCCGAGGTAGTACCGATGTAGGAGAACACCAAGTAGTTGGTAATAACCAAATGGTACTTTTAGAAACCGTCGATCCTGATATTAATATTATTGGCGATGACTATTTACTCTATGGCATGTCTGCTGGCGATTTAAATAATGATGGCGCAATTGATAGCGACGATTTTGATGACAAATACTTTAATGAGGTTTCTACAATTGAGGAGTATATTAATAGCGATGTAAATTATGATGGGCAAGTAACCTATGCGGATTATAATTTATACATCCCAAATCTAGGAAAATTTAGCATTACTGAAGCCTTTTATAGCGGCAATCCTTCTTGCTTTGATTAAGGAGTAATTAATTTATTTATCCCTTTTCATTTACTTTTCACTTAGTAACGTTTAAAAAATAAATCCGACAATTTGTACGTAGAGGTTTTGTGCTTAGACAAGGCGCAAAACGCAGCCATAGCCTAAGCTACGGCGAGTATTTGCAACGCAGGATAAGTGCAAAAGATCAAGTAGAAATGACGGATTTATTTTTTATGCGTTACTTAGTAGAAAACAAATCGTATAAAAACACAAAAAGCTTTGCTAGGTCTAATGCCTAGCAAAGCTTTTTTTTTAAGTATTTTGTAAACGTATCCTAACCTAAGTTGCCTATATAAAGCCCAACTTTTAAGGCGTTTCTATTTAAGACCTAATGAAGTCTTCGGAGGTATGCTTCGTAAATAGGCAAAATAATTTGTCCATAAGAAACAAGCCTTGAGGATACAGGCACAATTTGGACTAATATCGAATCGCATCCAAACCAATTATTTTCGCATTAGGCGAATAAATTGTAAAGTCATCAGTCGTAACATTTCCTTCTAAATTTCCATCAGCAACATTATAATTACTTTGCCCAAGTTCGGGTACGTATGCGTTAAAATCGGCGTAAGTAATCACACCATCTGCATTGTAATCGCCAGCAAACAATGCACTACCGCCACCATTATTAAGGTCCATCATTTGGTCAAGTCCTTGTGCTTGACCTACTCCTGTAGTAAAATCGTAGGCACTTGTATTAGGTACTGTAACCGTTTGACTACTCATAACATCCAAGTGATTGCGATGACGGATAACGAGGTAACAATCTGAGCCACTTGCGAGTACCATATTAAGCGATGAGAAAGTAGTTGCATCAACAATACTCCCATCCGATAGTAACATAGCGGCAGTTCTATCAAGCATCGCTAAGTCGGTAGTTGAACGAGCTTCTACCAATACCCAATCAACGGCATTACCTGGCAAACTCGTTGCGTTCATATACGATTCGGTACCTGGGTAGTTCCAAGGTGCTTGATTGTAAGGTTGGCTTAAAGGAATTAAATTGCTGGTTCGTAAAGTCGTACTCATAGTGCCTGAAACAGCATCGTATGCACCTGCTAGTTGTGCTTTTACATTAACCGCAACTGTAGGCACATTAGTAGAAATAACAATATTATCTAAGCCAAACTCATCACGAATACCTACACCGCTAATATCGTTACCACACCATTGTAAATAAAAATTAGTGCCATTAGGAATATTAATTCCCCCTACAATAGCTATTTGGTCAAAAGCGGTTGTTGTACCATCCATTGCTTCGGGCGAGTTAAGCGTTGCGCTAGGTAGGCTTGTAAAACTAGTCCCATCTTGCGAGTAGCCAAAATCAAAGCTGTTGCTGCGGTCGCTATCGTTTAAAATAATGGCATCGTAGCCAACACTTAATGCACTAATAGTTTGTCCAGTATTATTACAACCTTTTAAAATAATGCAACCAGGAGTAAAATCATCGGTTGCAGGTTGTATCCATAACGCTTGATTGCTGCCATCGTCAAGGGCATATACGCCACCGTCCGTTACGCCAGTACCATCGGTACTACCAGTATGGTCGGGTCCTGTATTATCTCCTCCTGCAACATAGCCATCACTCAATCCAGTAATTTCCCACATTTCCGAAGACAGTTGTCCAGGTCCGGGAGCCAACATAAAGCCTGTACCATCAAAGCCTGTAAAATCTATGGTAACATCCGTACCAGATAACTCGGCACAAGTTGCAGCAGGAGCCGAACAATCGGGTAAGATAACATTTACCAAAGTACCTCCTACACAACTGGTATTGCCAGCGTCTTCTACATCAATATCAATGCTACTACCTGTTGCGTTGCTAATGCTTACGGTAATGGGAGAGCTAGTACCGCTCCCTATAATACTGCCACTGCTAATTACATTAAACATACCACTATCGCCATTGGGGGTAAAGCTAACATCAAAAGTAGCACCGGTACCGCTACAGGTTGCGCTTGTTGCGCTTACGTCTGTAATGCTGCAAGTTGGAGCAGCGGTTTCTAGTGCGCCTTCATTAATCCATTGGGCAATAATGGCTACATCTGCTGTGCTTACCGTTCCACTTGGTGGCATTACACCGCCACAGGCAACTCCACCGCCATCTATTTTATCTACGAGTGTACTAGCGGCAGCATCAAAAGGTACAATAGTGCTGCCACAGCCTGTGCCACCTGCAGTAGCACTTGCATAAGTGTTAAGGTCAAGTCCTCCTTGTGTGCCATGACAACCTAAACAGTTGTTACTGCTCAAAACAGTCGATACATCTGCCCAATAAACGGGTGTAGCTGGGGCGGCAGTTTCTAGTGCGCCCTCATTAATCCATTGGGCAATAATGGCTACATCTCCTGCACTTACTGTTCCGCTTGGCGGCATTACACCACCACATGCAACTCCACCACCATCTATTTTATCTACGAGTGTACTAGCGGCAGCATCAAAAGGTACAATAGTACTGCCACAGCCTGTGCCGCCCGCAGTAGTACTTGCATAGGTATTAAGGTCAAGTCCTCCTTGTGTACCATGACAACCTAAACAGTTGTTACTGCTTAAAACAGTCGATACATCTGCCCAATATACAGGACCGGCTGGGGCAAACTCTAATGCGCCCTCATTAATCCAAGCTTCAATAACAGCAACATCTGCTGCGCTTACCGTTCCACTTGGCGGCATTACACCACCACATGCAACTCCGCCACCATTAATTTTATCTACGAGTGAACTAGCAGCGGCATCATTAGGCACTACTGTACTACCACAACCCGTACCGCCTGCAATAGTACTGGCATAAGTATTGAGGTCAAGTCCCCCTTGTGAACCATGACAACCTAGACAGCCATTATCGCTAAAAACGGTAAGCGCATCAGCAAAATAGGTTTGCGCTTGCGTATGTTGGGAGTTAAATAAACTGCTGCCTATCCATAAGCAGCAACAACAAATAATTAGTTGGTAAAATTTTTTCATTGGATGATTAGTTAATGTGATTGTGGATTGTAAAAAAGAAATAATTATTTGGGAAAAAAAAGTTCTTTACTTTACTATGACTAAAGGTAGACAAAAAATTAGCTAATCTGAAAAAAAAATAAAACTTTCCTTACTTAAATAACAAATAGTTAATTTAAGCGGTATATTTTAAGCAGGGATGGTCTATTTAAGGACTACCTCCAAGCTATTTTTAACAACTTGCCCCATTGTTTCACATTTTAAAAAAGCATCATGTTTGTAAAACCTTGCTAATTCTTTACGCAGTTGTACTAGTTTATCTCTAGTAGAAATGGTGTCTTTTACCATTACATCGAGCAAGGCTTTTAGCCTAGGACTAGAGGTTTTAATCCTGTTGCTAATTAAAGCTCTTTCTTCTCGTTGGTATTGTGCTAGGTTTTGATGATTCATGTGTTTCTTGCAAATTTCTACATAGGGCAAGTTATCTTTAAAAAATTGAGGGAGGTATAAATTTTTGCGTCCTTCGTAGCATTGTTGATCAAAATCAATGGCTCGTATTCGGTATTGCACATCATCAAAATCGGGGGTCATATCCATCACAAAATTATAGGCTCGCATATCTCCTAGGAGTTTTACAAAACAGCGTTCATTAAATTTAACAAATTCTTTAGCGATGCGAGTTTCGTTAAAATTTTCGGTTTGGTGATAGTTGGTAATAAATATATCGCCAGGAATACCCGCAATGTGTTCTTCAACTAAGGAATTACCAAATACGAGGTAACTAATACGGTTAGGAGAAAGGATGTGTTCTAGTTCTAAACCATAAATACGAGAGGCATCTGCTACTTTCACATAAAAATAATCGTAGTTATCATTAAAATTATTAACTACTTTTACCCTAAACGGATTGGAGTTGCCAAAGGTGCAATAATCTACTCGTTCAATATGCAAAAACTCTGTAAGTTTAAGTGTACTTGCAGCTTTTAAAATAACATAAATGGTAGTAAGCGCATTGTAAATTTCGGCTCTGTCAACATCATTATAATAAACCGTTTCCCACAAGGTATCATTGTCTTCTTTATCTTTTAGAGGGGTAGAAAAAGCGTAGCGTTTAAGGTCCTGATACTGTACGGGCAGTTCGATATGCCTAGAAAATTGTTGCAGATACCCTAACAGTTCGGCATTTACCTTATAAAATTCCTTCTTTTTTGAAATAATATTTTTAGATTCGTTGTTAATATTGTGCATCTTACTACTTTTTTAAGATTGAAAATTTGTTGCAATACTTAGGGAAAGGAAAAAAACAAAAATTTTGCCCAATTATTGGTAACTTAGCAGCGGTAAAGATAAGCGTTTATAAACAACATGGAAAACTTAAACATTGTAATATTAATATTAACACTTTTTGCTTCTGCGCTGTTTTCGGGTTTAGAGTTTGCTTTTATTTCGGCAAACAAGTTAAGTGTAGAGTTGCAAAAACAAAAAGGCGGTAGGGTTGGTAACATCCTTGCACGCTACTATAGTAATGCAACTCGTTTTTTAGGAACTACCTTAGTAGGTAATAATATTGCCCTAGTTGTATATGGTTTAATAATGACCAAGCTGCTAGAAGAACCTTTAAACGAATGGTTTAATCATGCGGAGTTTCCTGTAATGTTTTGCCAAACGATTATATCAACTATTATTATCCTCATTTTTGCTGAGTTTTTACCTAAAAACCTATTTCGCATCAATCCTACAGGTATCCTAAAAAAAATAGCCATCCCTTTTTACCCCATTTATATGCTATTTTACCCATTTGTAGCGTTCATAGTTTGGCTGTCTAATATTTTACTTACCCTATTTTTTGGCTTAACCAATAAAACCGAAGATACGGGATTTGGTAAAATAGATTTGCAAAACTATATTAAACAAACCAATAAAAAAACAACAGATAGCGACCCAGGAATTGATACCAACCTGTTTGATAAAGCACTACACCTTACCAATACCAAAGTACGAGAATGCATGATACCTCGCCCCGAAATTGTAGCCGTTGAACAAAATGAAGCGGAAGCTGTTTTGAAACAGAAGTTTATTGATAGCCGACACTCTAAACTAATTGTTTATGAAGACAATATTGATAATGTGATAGGTTATATGCATCACCAAGATATTTTAAAAGGGAAACCTAGAGTTTGGGAAACATTAGTAGTGCCAGAAGCAATGCCAGCAGCCAAATTGTTAAACGAACTCATTAAACAACACAAAACCATTGCCTGGGTTGTAGACGAGTTTGGCGGCACAGCAGGCATTGTAACATTAGAGGATATACTAGAAGAAATTTTTGGCGAAATTCACGACGAACACGATGGGGATTTCTTTATGGAAAAGAAAATTAGTGATGTGGAATTTGAGTTTTCGGGAAGACATGAAATTGATTACCTAAACGAAAAATACCCATTCGCAATTCCCGACGGCGATTACGAAACCCTAGCAGGATACATTTTGCAATACTACGAAAGTATTCCGCAAAAAAATGATTTAATTCCACTAGACCAATTTGAATTTCTGGTTACCAGTGTTAGCCATACTCGTATAGAAACCGTTAGAATGAAAATATTACCCAACTAATAAATTGTTTTTAAACATATTTATCTAAACAGGAAAAGTACTTGCCCCTTTTGCCATCCTAAAACGAAGCAGAATGGGCTATATTCTTGCCACTTCTTACCAATTACTAAAAAAAAGTGTAACCCGATTAGATGAATAGGTCGTTTTTTTGCGTTACAATCTGTAACTTTGTTACAATCTGCGATAAATACGATAATACAAATTAGTATAGTAGAATAATAAATGCTACATTGATTCGGTATAAACGTATCTTGGTCAGCTATTCCTCTGCAACTAAAAGAACTAGCAAACAAATAATCATATTCTTACACACATAATAGTAAGGGCTTATTTAATTAAGTCGATACTTAACTATACTGCAAACGTTAATTTTTTCTTATGAATACTTGCAAGAAAATAATAAAGCGTGTCAATTTTCCAGTAAAACTATTGAAAATGGTACAGAGTTGTTTTTGCCCTAAAACAATCGCTTTAGCTCTCTTAATAATGGGGTGTTTTACCAACAAACTCTCCGCCCAAGAATCGGTAACGCTCGATTTAAGCGAACTTATCCGTTCTAATGTCGAAGAACTAAAAGACCCTAGCCAGCGTATTTTAAACGAGGCACTATCTGTTAATGAAGGCTTGCATCAATACACGCTGCTTCGATCTTTTTACGAGAGTCGAAACTATGCCGCTGCATGGGTAACAGGTTATACTATTTCCGAACAAATAGCAACATTGGTGCAATGCATTGCTTTAAGCGAAAGTAATGGTTTATTGCCTAGCGATTATCATTACGATGCCTTAACTTCTTTATTAGAAGCGGCTAATAAAGCCGACAGCGGAAAACTGCACATTACCACACTCGCCAGCTTAGACCTATTGCTTACGGATGCTTATTTGCTTTTAAGCGACCATTACCTAACTGGCAAATTATCTCCAAATACCATTAACGAAAACTGGTTTATTTACAAAGAAGCAACCGGTTTAGTAGCCTATTTGGAAAAAGCTATTACCCAAGAAGATATTTGTTATACCCTTGATTTGCTACTGCCTGTACACAAGGATTACCACGATTTACGTAGGGTACTTAGGGATTACGAAAAAATAAGTTGGAAAGAATTTCCTAGAGATTATAACATGATTATTCAAAAGGGCGACACCAACGAATTAGTACCGCAATTGCGTAGGCGATTACAAATTACAGGCGATTTAGCTCCTGGACCTATTGGCAGCGAATACTTTGATAAGGACTTAGAAAAAGCCGTAATGAAATTTCAACGCCGACACGGTTTGTCTTATGATGGTTTGATACGAGATTATACCGTGCGCTTACTAAATGTAAATGTAGACGAACGCATTAAACAAATAAAAGCCAACATGGAACGCTGGCGATGGATGCCCGACGATTTTGGCTTCTCGCATATCTCCATTAATGTACCTCGGTTTCATTTAGAAATGATAGAAAACAATACCAAAATTTACGAAGAACGAGTAGTGGTAGGCCGAGAAAAATTTCAAACCCCTTTGTTTAGCGATTCGATGGAGTACATTGTATTAAACCCTTACTGGAATATGCCCAAAAGTATTGCACGAGATGAACTAGGCTATAAAGTGCGAGAAGATTCTTCCTATTTAACCACCAAAGGAATTACCGTTTTTAAAGGCAGCAAGGAAATTAATCCTACCACCGTAAACTGGCAAACCGCCAATTTTGAAGATTATTTTTTCCGCCAATCGGCCAACGAAGGTAACCCGATGGGCCTTGTAAAGTTTATGTTTCCTAACGATTTTGATGTGTACCTACACGATACCCCCTCGCGCGATTTGTTTGTGTACAGCCGCCGTACTTATAGTCATGGCTGCATTCGATTAAGAGAACCCCTAAACTTTGCCAAACACCTACTTAGAACCGATGCCGTTTGGACAGGTCCACGTATTGACAAAGCCCTAGAAATACCCGAAGAAACAAAAATTAACCTCCGCAATAAAATCCCCATCCATATTTTATATTGGACGGTGTTTATTGATGAAAAAACAGGCGAACTAAACTTTAGAGAAGACCTCTACTCCTGGGACGAACAAGTGTATGAAGGCATCATGACCCCACTTAATAAACCGACTGAATAAAAGCAACAATTGTTTCTGATAGCGGGTCATCAAAACCGTAAAAAGAAAAAACATCCCTGAATAACACAGAAAAAAAAATCCTGCAAAGCATTGCCTTTGCAGGATTTTTTTTTAGTATTTTGGTTACTACTCACCACATAGATTTTAATCGAAGCTAATAGTTCACCGGTCACTGAGCGTAGTCGAACGTGTGAGATGAACGAGCTTAAAGGTAGCGAAAATAGCTGCTCTTTACCTCTTTTCTAATACTTCGACTACGCTCAGTAACCGAAAAGGGGAATTAAAACGATAAATTATTCCTATGCTGAATAGTAAAGCATTTTGGACAAAGTACCCAAAAACCTACCATTCGTAAGCTATCCCTACGTTTAAGGTTGGAAACGCACCGCCATGATTGGCATAAACAGCACCGTAAGCACTTACATTAATCCACCAATTTTTATTAATGCCGTGGTTAATTTTAATACCTGGCGAAACATAACTCGCTTCATCCTGGTACAAGCCTGTATGTACAGAAGTGTCGTCATTGTAAGTGCCATTGCTAATAGGCAGGTAAATATTCATAACGGCTGTAAACCATGTTTTTTGTTGCTCGTTCCACGCAAGCCCATAACCATACTCCACACTTCCCGTAACATTGTGTGCATAATTATTGGTTCTAAACTCCAACCCTGCCGAAGCTGTTAAATACGCCTTGTTAAAACCTTTGCCTACTAATAGCCTAGGGCTAAAACTCCAACAATCGTATCCATTACGCAAACCCGTTGCTGCCTGATAAGCACTAGCAGGCATACTTGTACCAAGCTGTGCCGAAGCCACAAACCCCTGATTATAAAATTGGTATTTTAAAGCCAAAGATACATTGCTTAGTCCTTGATGTTTCCCTGCCGCTACTGCCATTGCATTCGGATATAAATCTAGTGGCGCATCTAACAAGTCATCGCCTGTTTGCAGCATTTTAAAAGGCAAAACTCCTACTAGTGTTAGGTTGTTTCCTAAACCATATTCGAGGTAGGTTTGCAGGGTAATATCTAGTACACTGCGTTTTAAATCAGATGTAGGATTGCTTCCGTTAAGGAGTTGCGTGTATTTTAAATAGGTAAAAGAAGTTTGAAAATAACCCGATTTGGCTGCACGTCCCCAAGCCCCTGCATACACATTAAGCGTACAAAGAAAAAGTACTAGTAATAGCAATACATTCCAGGAAAGATAGTTTAACTTTGTCATTGTTTGATTTTTATTTTTTATAGGAAGTGGTTAAATTACAAAATCTATCCATAAATTGCGTATGTTTGGTCAACCTTGATTTCAAGTAAGTAAAACAATATGTAGCAATCAACAAACTCAACAAAATGGAAAAATGGTCTCCTTGGTATGCGTTTATGAAAGTTGCGGTAAGTAGTTCCTTGCATCATTATTACCGTTTTCAAATAGCAAAAGAAGGCTTGCATCAGGTGCCAAAAGGAGTACCAATACTGTTTGTAAGCAATCACCAAAATGCATTAATGGATGCACTGCTAATTACTACGGCATTGCCCCATGTACACCAACCTGCATTTATTGTTCGGTCGGATGTGTTTGCGAACCCAGTATTACGAGCCTTGTTTAACAGTTTTAAAATGATGCCCATTTATAGGCAACGAGATAAGGTAAACGTAGTAGAAAAAAACCAAGCTACCTTTGAGCAGTGTTGCCAATTGCTTACCAATAGTGCCAGCATTATTATTTTTCCGGAAGCCAATCAGGAACGTAAAAAGCGGTTGCGAAATTTAAAAAAAGGCTTTAGTCGCATTGTATTTAAGGCCGCCGCAGCCAATAATTTTGAACAGCCCATTTTTGTAGTTCCCCTAGGCATTAATTACGACCAGCATTTAAAAGCAGGGGGTAAAATATACCTCTCCTTTGGTAAACCTATTGATGCAAGTGCTTACTATGATTTATACCAAGAACACGAACAAAAAGCGTTTCGGCAATTAACCAAAGTTACCCAAACAGCCATTGCACAGCACATCGTCAACATCAATCCCCTAGCCCATCACAATACCATCGAAACCCTGATTGAACTCTACACGCCTAGCATGATACAACGCATGAACTTAAAAGGCGGCACTAGATATATGGCTTTTAAAGCACAACAAAAAACTGCCCAAGTCATAGAAGCAACCGCTAAAAACCATCCCGATTTTTTAACCTCCATAGCCCCAAAAACAGAACGCTACACCAAGCATTTACAACAACTAAACCTACAAGACCATACCCTTAAAAACAGACCTTATAAAAAAACGAACTTATGGCTACAAACCTTTCTGATGGTTTTACTGTTCCCCTTGTTTTTACATGGACTGGTCTACAACTTTTTGCCCTACAAAATTTCGGAATACTTTGCCAAGCGTAGGGTAAAAGATTTAAATTTTTATACCTCTACTGTTTTTGTTTTAGGATTTATCTTGTTTCCTATTTTTTACTTATTGTCTGCCATTTTTATAGGCTGGCTTTTAGGAAGCAAACTCCTAGCATTCTTGTATTTTATTAGTTTTTCTGTTGCAGGCGTTTTTGCGTCCTACTATTGGTCGGCCTACAAAAAGTTAAAAGCCAAGTGGCGTTTTTGGCATTTGCAAAACCATAAAAATGAAACATTGGCGCAAGCACTTTTAGAAAGGAGCTTGCTTATCCAAAATTTAGAGGATGTTTTAGAAGTATAAGCCCTACTTGTTACCTTAGTGAATGAGAAAAAATAAAATTGGCCATTATCGCTTATCGTATGTTTGCCCAATCCTGCGTTACAAATGCTCACAATAGCCCGCCCGCTATTGTTGTGCTTTGTGCCTGGTCTTGAACAAAACAATCGCACAGCTTGGTGGAGGTTATTTTTTCATTTCACTAAACAATTACCCCACACAGCTAGACATTTTTACCCAACCCAATTAATTACGAATATGTGGATCGTACCTACGGCACTTTTTGCTACAAAAAACCCATTACATCGGAATAAATTCCGACGCTACAAGGTCGTTCATGCCTACGGCATTGCAAAATGTCTAGCTCTGTGCAATTACCCACAATCCCCATTTACTAGTGACTCAAAACCTAAGTTCTTGATGACCCAAGCCTTGTCTTTTTTTCCTGCTACTGCGTTATTGCTCCCTCACGTAGCTACGGCTATGCTCGCTCGCAATGCCTTGTAGCAGAAAAAAAATACGGCGACTTAATCATCAGAAACTTAAGTTTTGAGCCACTAGTAATTATTCATACACAAATTTCGCAAACACAAAAATAAGTATTTACACCAATAAAGAACACGGAATAATTAGCGTGGGTTATTTAGTTATCGAGGATTTTGTTATTTTGCAAGAGTAAAAAAAAAAATCATCATCCTAATACTTCGTCTAATGAAAAAACACGACTATATTCCAACCTTACCGTTTCTCTTATTACTTATCCTTTCGGTTAGTTTTACCAACATCTTAACAGCACAAAATACAAATAATGAGCCTTGCCATACCGATGTGTTGCAAAACATGATACAACAACAAAACCCAACTGCCGCTGCAAAAAAAGCAGCGCAAGAACGTCGTCTACAAGATTTTTTAGACGCTGGCGGAGCAGATAGAAGCGACTATTTAAATGGAGCGATCATTACCATTCCCGTTGTTTTTCATATACTCTGGAATACTACAGAACAAAATATTGACGACGAATACATACACTCACAACTAGCCGTACTAAATGAAGAATACAGAAAACAAAACCCCGATACCACTTTAATTCCTAGTTTATTTAAACCACTTGCAGGCGATGCTCGTATTGAGTTTTGTTTAGCAACTCGTATGCCTAACGGTGCGCCTATGCAAACCCCTGGCATTACTCGCACCCAAACCGACGTAGCCTCTTTTGCCACCTCTGGCTCTAGTACCTATGAACAAAGAACAAGAATGCATTTTAATAATAAAGGCGGAAAAAATATTTGGGATAGAGACAGCTATTTAAATGTATGGGTTTGTAACCTTGATGAAAATTCGGGCACCTTAGCATGGGCTTACCTACCAGGTGCCGACGATGAAGTAGACGGTATTGTTTGCCGATACAATTACCTAGGCCGTCCAACCATAGCAGGCGAACCTTATCATTTAGGACGCACCATGACCCACGAAATTGGACATTGGCTAAACCTAGAGCATACTTTTGGGAATGCCGAAAATGGTGCTTGCAGCGATGATTTTGTAGCCGACACCCCTTCGCAAAGTGCCGCCAATTTTGGCTGCCCTACCTTCCCCACTTCTACTTGCAATAACGACAGCGATATGTACATGAATTTCATGGACTATGCCAATGATGCTTGTACACAAATGTTTACCCTAGGGCAAATTGAACGAATGCGCGCTTCCCTATACCTCATGCGCCCCGAACTACTTAACTCTTTGGGTTGTTCAACCATTTTAGAAAACGATGCCCGTGCTGTAGCCATAACAGGACCAGAGCAAAATTACTGCTTCACCAATACCATTCCAATAAGTGCATCTATTTTAAATACGGGTAGCAACACCCTCGAAAGCCTAGAGATTCACTATACCTTTAACGACGACCCAACGGTGTTTACCAGTAATTGGACAGGCAGTTTAGCAAGTGGCGAAAGTGCCGATTTGTTTGTAGGTATATCCCCTCCCCTAAGTGATGACTTACACAAATTAACCCTTTACACCGTTCATCCAAATGGCCAAGCAGATCCTTATCCGCAAACAGATACCGTACGAACTTATATCTCGGTAGGGCAAGGTTTAAAAGCTCCTTTTTACGAATCCTTTGAAGAACCCTACACCCATAATGGCTGGTGGATAAAAGACGTTTATGGGATGGTACCTTGGCACCAATTATTTCAAGGAGGGGGCAATACCATTACTACTGGTGTAATGGGCATTCGTCATGGGTTTCACGATTATTTTGAAGCCGAAGGAAGCTTCGACAATTTAAACTCGCCAACCATCGACCTGAGCAATATTGCTAATGCCCAATTGCAATTTAATGTAAGCTATTATTACGATGGCACCTTAGCCGATGAACTGAATGTTTATATAAGCAATAACTGTGGTACGAGTTACGAAAACTTGTACAGCAAACAAGGCGAAGACTTAGCAACAAGGGAACTGCCAACCCCGCAAACACCTAGCGATTGGCGCACCGAAATTGTTGATTTAAGCGACTATGATGGTGGTGAAATACTACTTAATTTTCAAAGTAAAACAGCAGGGGGTAATTGGTTAATGCTCGACAATGTTAGTGTAACAGGAGATATTATTAGCACCACAACTAGCACTCCTAATTTAGCAAAACCTACTTACCAACTACATCCTAATGTAGCACAAAACATCACTTACCTGCATTTGTTTAATGCCCAAACAAACATTCAAAAAGCAAGCATACAAGTGTTAAATGTTAAGGGGCAAGTATTGGTAAATCAACCCATTAGCCTAGTAGCAGGCAACAATCTTACGCCCTTAGATATTAGTGGTTTAGCAAGTGGTATGTATCTAGTAAAAGTAAAGTTGCCTAATCAAACATTACCCGCACAAAAGCTATATAAACTATAAATTTTAGGTTGCTACTCAGCAAGAAGTAGCAGGTACTTTTGTATAAAGTATAACGATTAGACAATACCAAAAAAGCCAGCAAACAAACAGTAATATTTTCTTAATTTGTTGCTCACATAAGCTCTGGATAAAGCCTAGCTATTTCTGCTGTTAGCCAAGACCCAAAATCATAGACAAAAGCAAGTAGCTGGGCTTTATCGGTTAAGGGATTAATGGCATAGTGTAATGCTTGTTTCATTTGCGGTGCTTGTATAGGATAATAGCGACTAAACACTTCGTAGCAAGGATATAAATCGCGAGAAAAAAGCCCACTTCTTTCTACCACCAATTCCAATCCTGTTCTAATAATACGACGCATCATCCAGATACACCATAAGCCAGCAAGCCACAGACCTTGCAGCTAAAAGTGTCAACTATCTTTTTAGGCTGCTGAAACATGCCGAATAAGTCACTCTTTTAAAAATCAATACGTTCTCCATCCAGCGTTAAATAGCTTCGCATTAAATTAGCGGCTAAACAGGAGTGAATAGGCAGTACTCCTACTAAATCGCCTACCTGCACTTGCTCCCAAAAAGTGGTATTATTACAAGTAATCGTACCGTGTTCTTGCGACAGTCCCGACATATAAGTACCTGCAATAGGCGCACCCCACGATTGTGTTGGTGCTGCTAAGTGCAAGGGTACTACCAAGCCAAAGTAATTTCCATAAACAGGATGCGTTCGCATATCTTTAGAAAAATGCACTGCCCCACCATGTACAATTATTTGGCGGCGGTTAGCATGTTTTGCCACTACGGGACAAGCCATTGCTACGGCAATATCATCTGTAGTGCAGGCACTAATTTGCCACTGCATTAAATCATAAAAAGCAAAATTACCCGGTCTAAACTCATTGGCCCATTTAAAGTTTTCTGCTATGCTACACGTAGGCGTATCTCCCACCGAAAGGGCTAAGTTTAAGTCAGGGAAACGAGTACTAAAATATTCCTTTAATGGCATTAACTGTTTCCTGCTTTCCTCATGAACAGCTAAAATTTGCTCATGCGAAGTAGCTTTGTAACTGTGTCCAGCATGTGCTAAAAATCCTTTTATTTGCAAATTGTTGGTTGCGGCTATTGTTGCAAAGAGTGCTTCTATTAAGGCAGTGTTGGCAACGGCAATTCCAGTACGTCCGTAGCCAGCATCTATCTTTAGGCAAACGCCCAAACGCAATCCTTTTCCTAATTGTTTCGATAATTTTTTTACCGTTAACACATCCTCTACAACTACATTGAGCTGCACTTGTTTAGCCAACGCATTTATCCTAGCCATTGCTAGCAAATTTACAGGAAACGCAACCGTTATATCTTGCCAATCATCTTTAGCAAAATAGCTTGCCATTTTTAAGGAGGAAACGGTAATCGCCTCAACCCCTACTTCTCGAAACCATCGCCCAACTACATCAGATTGATGTGTTTTAAAATGAGGCCGAAAACGAATAGCATTGCGTTGTGCTTTTGCTGCCATTGCTTGTATATTTTGTAGGCATTTTTGGCGGTCGAGTAATAGGGTAGGTTCGGTAATTACTAGCATAGGTTTTATTTGAAGGTAAAGAAAAATAGGTGGTCATATTCTTGCATTCTGTTCCTTAAAATACAAAAGAAAATAGCTGAAATTAGGTTCAAAACTGTAAAATAGCAGCTTTTTTCCGTATTTTTAACCAAAGCAAGCCCAATTATTTTTCTATCTGAATAGATAGTCTTAACTTTCTAAAAAATAGCGAAACGCTTACCAAAAATAAAAAGTTTTTTCTAGTATTTCATTAGCAAAAATAAACCCTTTGATAAAGGTAAAACCGTTTCCATAAACCAATATAAGAACCAATAATGATGCGAATAGCAATACTGATTATTTTTTGTTTGACCTGTAGTTTTAATGCCTTTGCACAATCGCCAGATGTGCCAACGCCTGCTACTGCAACAGATGAAAATTCGATATTTTTAACTGGCGGTACTGCCCATTTAGGCAATGGCGAAGTAATTAAATCGAGTGTAATACACATTAAAGATGGCAAGCTCGAAATGGTGGAAGACATGAGCAAAATTCGTATAGACACCAAAGGCAGCAAGGTGATAAAAATTACGGGCAAACATGTTTACCCTGGCTTAATTGCCATGAACACCAATATAGGTTTAAACGAAGTTGGTTCTATACGTGCTACCCGCGATGCTAGGGAAGTAGGAGGCTTAAATCCCAATGTACGTTCTATTATTGCCTACAATACCGATTCGAGGGTTACGCCTACGGTACGCTCCAATGGGGTAACAATGGCACAGGTTGTTCCTGCTGGCGGATTGGTTTCGGGACAATCGAGCGTAGTAGCTTTAGATGCTTGGAATTACGAAGATGCAGCCTACGCTACAGATGAAGGGATGTTTATTAACTGGCCCAGAATGATAGTTTACAAAGGCTGGTGGGCAGAACCCGGCGGCATTGAAGCCAATAAAAAATACCCCGAACAAGTACAAAAAGTACGCGCTTTATTTGATGAGGCGCAAGCTTATTGTAAAGACAAAAATCATCAACCCGAAAACCTTAAACTACAAGCGATGTGCCGCATGTTTAGCAATTCGCAAAAGCTGTATGTACGGGTTAATTTTATTAAGGAAATTATTGATGCCGTAAATTTTGCTAAAGCCTACAATTTAGAACTCGTAGTTGTTGGCGGAACCGACGCATGGATGGCAACCGATATTTTAAAAGAAAACAACGTAGCAGTTGTACTTAATAAAACACATCGCCTGCCTAACCGTGCCGACGAAGATGTGGACTTACCCTTTAAATTACCCCAAATTTTAAAAGATGCTGGCATCACCGTAGCTATTACCGTAGGCGATGGATGGGACGGTTTTTGGGATCAGCGTAACTTGGCTTTTGAAGCAGGTACTGCCGCCGCTTATGGTTTAAGCAAAGAGGAAGCCCTACAAACCATTACCCTAAACCCTGCCAAAATACTAGGCATAGATGAAACGGTTGGTACACTAGAAAAAGGCAAAGATGCAACCATTATTGTTTCTACTGGCGATGTGATGGATATGCGAAGCAGCCACATTGAACATGCCTTTATTAAAGGCCGAGAAATTAATTTAGATAACAAACAAAAAGCCCTGTACCGTAAGTTTATGACTAAGTATGGATTGAAACATAAGCAGCATTAGACTGTTATTTAGAATTTGAAATTTTTTATATGCTGATGTGAGAGAGTTTTGATTCTTGATTCTTGAAATGTGCTTTTTTTTATTTAAGATTTAAAATCCAGAATTTAGATTTTTTGATATTTGAATTTTAAAACTTGATTATTATTTAAAAATTGCTAGTTCTAAGATATTTGGCGGCTGATATATTTTAATATCGTTAGCAAGCCAAAGGCTTGAGTACCGTTTGGCTC
>JAHDBT010000017.1:8539-33374 GCA_020630215.1 Bacteroidota bacterium | reverse complement strand
TTAACGAATAAAACAAAACATGGGAGCTTTTATATTCATTTTTATTTATTTACTACTACCAATAGTTGGTATTATACGCTACTATAAACTAGCAGCAAAAATGGAAACCGAAGGCGTAGAACAACCGCCTTTATTGCCTTATTTCCTTATCTTTTTATGTTACATTGCGCTAATTATGGTAGAGCTAACCGCTTTATTTTGGGCATATACAGGACTATTATTTTTGGTCATGTTGTTTGCCACTTTTGCAGCACCTATCATTATGCTATTTACAGCCATTTATATGTTTATGCCCTCCCGTCGTACCTTATCGGCTTACCATACTTGGGCATTTATTTTAAGTCTTTTATACCCTATTATTATAGGAGTTATTTACCTTTTTGCACAAGCTGTTACTTAGGCATCTATAAAAAACGGTTAAATTGCTTATATAAAAAACGGGTTGAAACCCGTTCTACAGAAATTGATGCTAAAATGTAGAACGGGTTTCAACCCGTTACTAACTAGGTTTAATTAGGAGAAGTTAACGCTTGATAAAACATGCTGCGGAACTTAGCATAAACTGTTTGACTTATCACTTAGGAGCTGCTGTACATTAAAATAATAGCAACAATTACTGAACCTTATTGGGTGTATTTTAGTTAACGTATAAAATACACGAACACAATTATTAACTACAAACATGAAGCAATTAAATATAGGGGGTGTTCCCGAACACTTTAATTTGCCTTGGCATTTAGCCATCGAACAAGGCATGTTTGAAAGTGCAGGTATAAAAGTAAACTGGACCGATTATCCTGGCGGAACAGGGGCAATGACCAAGGCTTTACGTAGTGGAGAATTGGACGTAGCCGTGTTGCTAACCGAAGGAATTGTAGCCGATATTATTAAAGGTAATCCTAGTAAAATTGTACAGTCGTACACCGAGTCGCCTTTAATATGGGGCATTTATGCTGGTGGCAATATGCCTTTTGAAGACATGGACCGAATGGAAGGCCGAACCTATGCTATTAGCCGTTATGGTTCTGGCTCGCATTTAATGGCTTTTGTAGATGCCAATTTACGAGGATGGGATACCAATAATATGCAGTTTCAGGTAGTTGGCGGAATGGAAGGCGCAAGAGAAGCCCTAAAAAAAGGCGAAGCCGATTTATTTATGTGGGAAAAGTTTATGACCAAACCCTTAGTAGATAGCGGAGAGTTTAAAATATTAAGCGAACGAGAAACGCCGTGGCCTTGTTTTGCCATTGCCGCCCGAAACGACGTAATTCAACAACGATGGTTAGATTTAGAAAGGGTCTTATTAGTGATCAGTAAGTCTTGCCTCGATTTTATGCACCGCATGGATGCCGCCAGCCTAGTAGCCGAACGCTACAAGCTAGATGTAGAAGATGCCAAAACATGGTTTGAAGGAACCGATTGGGCATACACCGATTTTGTTTCTCCCGAAATTTTAGAAGAAGTAATGAATACCCTGCTCGAATTAAAAATTATTCCACATACCATCGACCCTAATGATTTAATTCATACGGGGAGGAGCATGCTGAGTACATAATATTTCTAAAACAATAAAATTTATTAAAACATGAACAATCCTGTACAATGGTTTGAGATCGCCACAACAGATCTTGAAAGAGCAAAAGACTTTTACGCAAAAGTTTTTAATTTAGAATTCCAATTTATAGATATGCCAGATGCTAAAATGTATATGTTTGGCGAATCGGGGCAAGCGGGTTCATCGGGATGTTTAGTACATTCGCTAGATAACAAACCCAGCACAGACGGGACTGTTATTTACTTTGCTTGTGAAGATGTGGCTGTTGAGGCAGCAAAAGTAGAAGCAGCGGGTGGCAAATTAATAATACCGAAAACGGATATTGGCGAGTTTGGATTTTTTGCTCAATTGATTGATACAGAAGGAAACCGAATTGGTTTACATTCTCAAAAATAACAGGAAAGAAAAAGAAGCAGCTACCCACAATTAGGATGGTATACACTTAGCAAAATTGAAAGAAAGAACTAATTTTTCCTAAAAAAGACTTATGTTTAGTAACGGTTGAAAAATAAGTTGCGCAATATATGCGTCGAGGTTTTGCGTTTAGGCAAGGCGCAAAACACAGACTTAGCCTAAGCTACGGCGAGTATTTGCAACGCAGAATAAGTGCAAAAGATCAAGCATAGATGTACAACTTATTTTTTACCCTTACTTATGCTAGAATATAAAACTTAAGCATAAACTATGGATGCAAATAATACTCCGCTAGATAATTCAACAGGATCAATACAAGATTCTTTTAACGAAGATATACTCCTCCCTCCTAGAATTAAAATGGGTTGGTTGCGAGCTTTACTGTACTTTGTAGCCTTCTTTGTTGTAACAGGTGTTTTTCAAACTTTTGGTGTGGTGTTTATTGCACTTACCAATGGTATTGGCATGGCCGCAGCTATCGAGCAGGTAATGAATAATCAAAACATTTACAACCTCCTACCTGTGCAAATTACCACCATGTTGGGTACAATATTAGTCACCCTATTTTTCCGTAAAGTAATAGACCGACGTTCTTTCAAATCATTAGGATGGGAAATTGCAGGCAAACAAAAAGATGCTGCGATTGGCTTTGTTCTAGGTGCATTATTAATTGCCATTGGTTTTGTGGTATTGTATTCTTTAGGAATGCTTACCGTAGATTCGGTCCAGTTTTTACCTGGTATGATGATACTCTACTTCCTCTTTATGATATGTGTATCGATCAACGAAGAATTAGCGGTACGGGGATATATGCTGCCCAGTTTAATGGAATCGGTAGGCAAGTATGGAGCATTGATAATTACTGCCTTGGTATTTTCCCTGATGCATGCCCTTAATCCAAACATTACCTTAATCAGCGGCATCAACATTTTTTTAGCGGGTATTTTATTAGGCAGCTATTACATTTACAAACGCAACCTATGGTTCCCCATTATGCTGCACCTGAGCTGGAATTTTTTCCAAGGACCCGTATTTGGCTTCGAGGTTAGCGGCCACGATTTAGACGGACTCGTTACCCAAAGCATCGCTGGCAACGAACTCTTAACGGGCGGCGATTTTGGTTTTGAAGGTTCGCTACTACTAACCGTACTACAACTACTAGCCATTGCATGGATTCACTTTAAGTATGTTGGCGATGAGGAAGTGAAAGAGGTAGTAAGAGAAATGGTTTAGGGTTTTTGTCTATTTAATTCTTTCCTGCTAACGTAATTGTCTGAATTTGCATGGACTAGATGTATGGATTTTTTGGCTGTTATGCTAACGCTGGTAGTAGGCGAAAAAGCGAAAATTATATTTAAAGAATCAGGAATCGAAGCAAAGACTTACTATTTTTCAAAAAAATAGTAAGTCTATACCATTGTTTTAGGTGAAGTTTATACGGACTCCATGCTACTTAGTGGAAACAATCGCCAGCATATAAAAATTCTAAATGAAACACCTCCTAGCGTCAGCATAAAAAAATCAAAATTCATATCTCAAAAATCAAGAATCAAAAATCAACCACCCCATCCAACTTACTCTCAATCAACAAGCGTCCAACAGGATAGCGTTTGTGGGTAGGTTCGTAGTAATCCGAATTGGTGTAAATAAAATCCAATTGCGCCCAGGCATTATTGGCAAAAGCAGTATCTTGTTTCATGGCTTCAAATTCTGCTTTTAATTCGGCATCATTGGCTAAAATCTCTACCGCCAAATCCTCAAAAATATAGGGCGAAAAATATTCCTTTCGCATTAAAATTTCGTCGAAAAAATTCCAATTAAAAAATGAATCGTGTGCTTCAGGCTCCAGTGTTTCTATAATATAGCGATTGCTTGTTTGGTTGGTAATTACCACATAATCGCCTTGGTAATAATCAATGGTGTTTTGTTTAGTACTTACCTTGGTATTGCTGTGTAAATAATGTCCTTCATACGGATATTTGCCCGTTTCATAATCCTCAATATAATAACTCTCTACGGGCAAACTCACATCCTTATTAAGTTGATGCATTTTAATATTGTTGTATCGGAGGCGATCAATTACTGCCTTCCATGCTTGCGGAATAATGTAGGCATAAGGTTTAGTAATTTCTACGGTAGTTTGGTAGTGGTTATAAAAGCGAATTTTTTTGGTGTAAGGCTTATCCGTATCGTAATACAGGCGTTCTAAACCCGTTAGTTCGCTAGGTACAAAAGCAGCTTCGTAACCTTTAAAATCAATTTGGTCATATTTAGCCGTATCCATTTTCCATTGAATAGGAAAAGTCTGTGCGTTCATTACTTCTTCATTCGCTTTAGCCCTAGTAGCACGTATTTTCTCCTTATCCTTTAGCATCGTTTCTAGCACACTCACCGAAAAAGCATAAGTGGCTTCGAGGCGAGGTTTAAAGGCTTTGAGCATGTGGGTTTCTGGAACAAAACCAATGGTATTAAACAAAGTGCTGTATCCCGTAGAGTAACGAGGCGTTTCTAAAAATTCCATAATTCCTTTTTCATCGGGCGTGCTGCCAATGCTGTACACATAGGGACACATTTCAAATTTTGCTTTTTTCATACCTTGTTCTAGGGCAGGCAGCATATCCGTTTTCATGTATTGCGACACCGTAGGATGTAACTTGTTGCTTTGAGTAGCAATATAGGTCATCACATATTGATAATCGGCACCGTTTGTTGTGTGGTTATCAATAAACACATCGGGTTGCCAGGTGGTAAAAAGATGGCTAAAATCACGAGCATTTTGGGAATCACATTTAATAAAATCACGGTTTAAATCGAGGTTGCGAGCATTGCCTCTAAAACCGAACTCTTCAGGCCCATTTTGGTTAGCCCTGCTACAGCAACTCCTATTCAATACGCCACCAATATTATAGGCGGGAACAATCAGCACCACAATATCGTCCATCAATTTGCGCCATTTTTTTTGGGTTACCAAGTCCCTGGCCAACATCATACTTGCATCAACCCCTTCTGGTTCGCCGGGGTGAATGGCATTGTTTATTAGTAAAATGAGTTGCTTGTTGGCTTTAATTTTTGCGACATCAAATGCTTTCTTTTTAGAAACAATTGCCACATGTAAGGGTTTACCCACATCCGTTTTACCAAACTCCTGTAGTTTAATTTCTGGAAACTTTTTGTCTAACATTTTATAGTAGGCAATGGCTTCTTCGTAAGTAGCGGTTTGGTTGCCGTTTCCTTTTTCGTATGGTGTTAGCAAAGCATCTTTATCGTTTAAATTATTCGTCATAAAAGAAAAAAAAATTACTAGAAAAAATAGTAGTGTTTTCATTGGTTAGTTATAATTGTTTGAATTTTTGGTTTTTGATTCTTGATTGCTGAGGTTTGACTTTTTCCTACTTAACGTAACTGCTTAAATTTGTATAAACTGAGGTATAGATTTTTAAAATTCTAAATGCCCCACCTCCCAACGTCAGCATATAAAAAAGTCTAAATCAGTCCATCCTTATCAATCAAATCCAGAAAGTCCTTTTTTTGCCGTTTACTTACTGTTAGTTGATGATTGCCAATACGCACCGAATTTCCTTCAATACTATCAATTTTATCAATATTAATGATATAGGAACGATGAATACGGAAGAATTGCTGTGGAGGTAAAATTTCTTCTAATTTACTAATAGATTGCAGCGTAATAATCTTGTCCTGATTGGTTTGTATACACACATAGTCTCGCAGGCTCTGAATAAATAAAATTTCTTTAAAGCGCACCTTTACAATCTTATAATCCGACTTAACAAAAATATAGCGACGGTCGGCATCTACCTCCGCAGGTGTTTCTGTAATAGGGGTAGCATTTGTATTATTAGCCCCTAAGTTTTGTGCTTGTTCTTGTACTTGTTTGGCATTTTTTTCGAGGCGCAGTTGTTTAATCGCTTTATGAATGGCTTTAAAAAAACGGTCAAAGGCAATGGGTTTTACAAGATAATCGAGCGCATTTAACTCAAAACCTTGTAGGGCATATTCTGAGTAGGCCGTTGTAAAAATAGTGAGGGGCTGTTTGGGTATCGACTTCAAAAAATCCAGTCCTGTTAAGTCGGGCATTTGTATATCTAATAGCAGTAAATCAACGGGCTGTTCATTTTCTTCTAAAAATAATTGAGCTTCGAGCGCATTTGCACATTGCCCAATAAGTTGTAATTGAGGTATTTTTTCTACATAAGCCGCTAGTAGTTTACGAGCAAGCGGTTCATCATCAACAATTAAGCAATTAACTTTCATAAGCACTAAGGTAAATAAAAAAAGCGTACCACTCAATTTTTAAGTGATACGCTTTGTTGTGTTTAATATGTTTAAGCGTTACTAAGCCAAATGCTTAATCTTTTTATCTAAAGAATTAGAGTAACGAGGTAAAGCATAGGGGAGCAAAACTGTGTATACTCAAATGCAATTTATTGTTAATGGATAGCAGTTGAGAATTGTTAGCAGAAAAAAACAATTTAGCAATTCTAACAGTTTAGCCATTTAGCAAAAACTAGCAAACCAAACGCATTGGAGTATCTGTTACTGCTACAAAATGTTACTCTTTAGCTGCTTCGTATAATTCTTCAATTACCTCTTCCAATTCGTACTCATCACCCTCTACATAGCCCGAGTGTTCGTACATAATGTCGCCTTCATGGTCAACAACAAGGGTAAAAGGTACAGTTTGGAAATTTAAAGCACGTTTTAAATCCTCATTACTATCTAAAAGTACTTCATAATCCCAGCCCTGACCATTAACATAAGGTTTTACTTTGGCTACAGTACGAGCATCGTCTGTACTTACGGCAATTACCTCAACATCATAGTCATTTTGCCAATCTTCGTATAGTTCGGCAATGTTATTCAGCTCTTTTTTGCAAGGAGCACACCAAGTAGCCCAAAAGCTGAGAATGGTTATTTTTTTGTTCTCCCCGTAGTCAGAAACATTCACCTGCTTACCATCCATATTTTTGAGGGATATTTCTGGTAAACGCTCAATTTCCTCATCGGCATCTTGGGCAAAAACATTTACCGCAACCACACTCATTAAGGCTAAGGCAAAGCAAAGTTGTTTTACAAATTTCATTTGATTTCTTGTTTAAATTTGTGAGCGAAATAAATTATTATGTCAATTGTTTATTTTTTTGTCCTGTAAAATTATAATTATTAAAAAATAATTTCACCAAAGCTTTTGCACCATTCTTTAGAACAGTAAAGCGAAGCGAATTTAGGTAAACTAGTCCTTTTAAACAACTTCAACCTTTAATCAAGACGAATCTTGGCTTGTTTTATTGTAGGAGAATTGTCAATGTTTATTTCCTAAAAAACAATTCTGGTAAATTGTTGGTAAGATTACCTTTTATCGGTTAATACAGACACTTAAAGAACGAAAAAAAAACTATTTTTAGGCATCGATCAAAATTAAGGAGAATTTAACAAAATATTTGTTCATTATAGTTAAATATAACTAAACAGGGCCTATTTAATAGCATTTTGTTAGACATAGGCCTAAAACAAAGGTTTAATTGCCTAATAAAAAACACCAAATATGAATAAGAACTACTACTTTTTTAGTGTCATTATTGCTTTTTGCCTGTTAATGACACAAGCCCCATTACTAGCACAAGAAAAAGGACAGTTTTCGGGAGATTTAGAAGTTGGTGCTCGTTTTTTTGAAAAAGATACCCTAAGAGGAGCGAGCAACACCCCATTTTACGATTACTTATTTTATGGCGTAGACTCTTGGCTAAATCTTAATTACCGAGTAGCGGGTTTTGATATGGGAATGCGATTTGATTTACACCACAACTCCAACCGTTTTAATCCAACCCGAGAAACTTCTAAGCAAGGGATTGGTAGATGGTATATTGCTAAAAGCGTAAAAAAATTAGATGTTTTGGCAGGGCATATTTACGAACAATTTGCTAGTGGCTTAATTTTTAGAACCTACGAATCAAGAGGACTTGGAATTGACCAAACTTTATTAGGTATTAGATTGCGCTATCATTTAACCGATAACTGGACCATTACAGGGGTAACAGGTAAACTTAAAAACCAGTTTAATTTCGATGAAATTAATTATTATAATCCTGTTGTAAAAGGACTCGATATTAATGGCTATGTTACTTTAAACGACAAGGTACAAATTATTCCAGGCTTTGCCATAGCCAGCAGAACTATTGATACTCAAGGACGACAAAATATTGCCCTCGAAATTAACAGTTACGAGCTAGAAGACCGGTTTATTCCTAAAATGAATACCCATGCTTTTACTTTGTACAATACGCTAAACGCAGGTAATTTTAGTTGGCACATCGAAGGAGCTTATAAAACAGAAGATGTACTACGCAATAGTGCTTTAGTAGATGAAGACGGAGATGGAACGATTGATTTTACCGATACCAAACTATTTAATCCCCAACAAGGAGTGATGGGTTATACCAGTTTAACCTATTCGCAAAAAGGACTAGGAATTGTGCTAGAAGCCAAATACACCGAAAACTTCGATTATAGGGTATCGCCAAATGAAGTAGGTATTGGCGGGCCGCTTAACTTTTTACCGCCACTAACCCGCACCAACTCCTACCGCTTACTAGCACGCTACAATGCTGCAACGCTTCCGCTAGGCGAAATAGCAGTGCAAGGAGATGTAGTGTATACCCCTAAAAAAGGAATGAATTTGAATGGTAATTTTTCTACCATCTATAACCTCGATAACGAACTGCTATTTAGAGAAATTTACGCAGATATAACTTTAAAACCTCGCAAAAAAGCTTGGAAACTAAACACAGGCTTACAATGGATGGATTATAATATTGCCATCTATCAACAAAAAGGCGATTTTGTTCATGCCATTACCCCATTTGCCGAATTCGTCTATAAATTTACTAGAAAAAAATCGCTTAAAACAGAAATTCAATACATGCTTACCAAACGTAATTACGTGTTATTTGGCGAAGAAGACCCATACCCAGATAAATTGCAAGATTTTGGCGATTGGTTTTGGTTGTTAACAGAGTTTAGTATCGCACCTAGCTGGTCTTTTTCTGTAGCCGATATGTATGCCATTGATAAGAATATTCATTATCCTACCTTCTTTGTGTCCTACACACACAAAGTATCTCGCTTTGCTTTAAGCTATGCCAAACAACCCGATGGTATTATTTGTACAGGAGGTATTTGCCGTTATGAACCTGCCTTTAGCGGTGTTAAATTTGATGTGACAACTCGTTTTTAAAAAATTAATACTTGGGCAAAACAGGACACTCGCAAAATTGCTTATATACCTAAGTACTTATTATTTTATAATAGTAGAAACTAGCACAAGCCTTGACGTTAACACTAAACGTCAAGGCTTTTTTTATTATTTAGTGTATTCTAAATGTGCATAGTAGTATTATGTTATATTCAATGTTTGCATGTTTAACAAAATACTACAACACCCTAAATCCCTATTCTTACTTTGTGTTTTTTTTATTGTCGGCTATCTCAAAATAAACTAGAAAATTGAAAAATATTTTTATTTGACAATCAAATGACAAAGTAATTCAGCTACTTGTTGTGTGTGACTATATATTGTTACTGCTTGTGCAAGCTAATTTTTGAATAATATCGAAAAATATTTTTTCGTTTTGGATTGTTATGTCTAAATTATTGGATATTAACTATTTATAATACTGAAGGAGGAGTATTTTTGTCCATTTTTATTTCTATTTGCCTTTATAACGTGCAAGAATTGGTATGGTTTTTTTTCATCATAAATTTTGTTACATAATTAGTCAATACTTGATTAATTAAAGAAGATGAACCAGTACTTGCCCTTGTTTGGTATCGCATAAAAAAAAGTAGGAATACTTTTTGCATATCATGTAGGGTAAAAAATTTTTAACTCTTTATACTATTTTTGGTAAAATTAGTTTTTTTCGTATAAAACCTTAGCATTATGGGAATAAGGTGTACTATGGCTGCATGGATAACAGCTATCCTGCTTTTAACAAGCAACTTTATAATTGCACAAGTTACAACTCCTTCTACTTACGACCTTGAATTTGGGAATCCAAATGGCGATTGTGATGGAGGTACCTTTTGTACTGATATAAGAATTAGGGCTGCTAGCGGAGCCGCAGATTTTGCGGTTTCTTCGCATTCGGTTTATGTGTTATTTAATAAAGATGGAATCACAAATCCTGTGTATACCTCTTTAGAATTTAATGAAAACACAGAATGTGTAGTAGTTGAAGGGGTGTTTAGTTACAACCCCTATCTCCCAGTAGCTTACTCAAGCGATATAACAGTGGGAGAAATAAACATTACAACATTATTAAATGCATTCAACGATAACTTTGAATGCCCTGTAGTATCTAGCGATTGGATAACTATGGGTAATCTATGTTTTGAGATAACGGATGGGACTTTACCCACCAACTTATCTTTCGACGTAGATTTAACGGCATTAAATGCCAACGATGGGGAAGGCCTATCACACATGCAAGGAACGATGGGTACTTATACAGAGACTCCATGTTCTGCAACCGTTATTACAAGCGCAGGTATACCTGCCGCCGATGATGACTATGTGTGTTTTGGCGAAACCATTAATTTTTCCACCGCAGGTTATACAGCTGGATCCAACCAATATGTTGGTTTAGCGGTTTCTGACGAAGCAGGTATTGTAGATATTGGAGGCTTTACTGCCGCCACTAAATACCTCCTAGAAGCTGCCGACCAGACCTCTCGAACCAATGATGCGGATGGAAGCGGATTTCCTCCTAATACTCCTTTGTATTTATACTCCTTTATTGGAGAGGGAGACCCCGCTTTATTTCAAATTAATCCATCAGATTACGACATCAGCGCGCCTGCTGGCCCGTTTTATATCTTACAAGATATTCAAACGGCACTAGGCGACTATGCTTGTATAGATGCAACTACGGCTAGTATTAACATTGCCGCCGCTGGTGGAATGCCTGCCTTTGAGGAAGCAACCGAATCGTTTACCGTTTCGGTAAATGGTGCAACCTATGATGGCAGCACTACTGTTTCCAACAACGAAACCTTTACTATTACCCTAACAGATGGCGCTGCTTGGACGGTTACCCTTACTGATAGTAAAGGCTGTACGGCTAGTACTACTGGTACCTTTAACCAAGCTACCGATTGTGCTTGTGAGGTAACAGCCGGTACCGCAGCAGCAGCAGGTAATTATGTTTGCTGGGGCGAAAGTATCGAACTTTCGGCAACAGCCTACGATTTAGCCGACCCTGATGGAAGCATTGGTCGATATGTTGGATTAGTAGCATCGCCCGATGCTGCTTTAGATGACCTACAAAACGATGAAACTTATAGTTTCTTTGAAGGACCAACCGCTAGTTATACTAACAATGATCCTACACATTTAAATGTACCTGTTTATGCTTACTCATTTATAGGAGAAGGAGAACCGTTTACTTATAATCTTGCCTGTAACGATATTAGTGCAGCAGCAGGGCCTTTTACCTTATTAAGCGAAGTAATCTTAAATGATGGTGCCAACTATACCATCAATTGTAACGATGATGCTTCGGCTACTATTACCATTAGCGTATCTGGTGGCTTGCCTGCTTTTGATGCAAGTGAGCAGTTTACAGTCGATGTAACAGATGCTACTTACACCGGACCAGCTACAGTAGCGAATGATGGAGAAGTAAACGTAACAATTGTTGACGGCGCTAACTGGGAAATTAGTTTTACCGATAGCCAAGGCTGTACGGTAAGTATTGGAGATACTTATGATGCCGCTAACTGTACACAAGAGTGTGGCGCAGTAGCAGGCACACCCGCTATTGATAAAGACTTTGTTTGCTGGGGCGAAGAAGTAAACCTAAGTGTAACAGGCTATACCATTGGAGCACCTGCTGGTAGCTACATTGGCTTATCTGTTGCTACTGATGGCACGCTTACTGCACTAGGAGGCGAAAGTGTACGCAGCGTAGAATCAACCGACAATATTAGCTATACCAACGATAATAGTTTATTAGAAGCAAATACGCCAATGTACCTGTATTCTTTTATTGGAGAGGGGATACCGGCTGGTAGCATCAATAACAACTGTACTGATTTAGCAGTAACAGGACCTTTTGTAATGCTACAAGAAATTATTACTAGTACCAGCCCTTACAGTTGTAATGGCGATGGTACAGCTCAAGTAACCCTATCAGTAGCAGGCGGTATGCCTTTGTACGATAGCGACAACGAACAGTTTACCGTTAGCGTAGTAGGTGCTACTTACGCAGGTGCTACAGCGGTTAATAACCTAGGCGTTATTACCCTTACTGCTGACGACGGCGTGGCATGGACAGCTACTTTCACCGATAGTGAAGGGTGTTCGTCTGTAGTTACAGGAACTTTTATACAAGCAGATAACTGCGCTCCTTGTGATGCAGATGCTGGTACGCCTGCCTTTGATAAAGACTATATTTGTTGGGGAGAAGAGATTACCATTAGCGCAAGCGGCTACACATTAGGCGAACCAACGCTAGGATATGTAGGCCTGGTTATTTCTAATGACAGTGCCATTCCTAATGATGCAACTTTATTTGCAGATGCAGACAAATATAAAATTGTGGCTGGTGAAACAGCAACTTATCTCAACGATGCCAATACTTTTTCTGTAAATGAAGCTTTATATGTGTATTCCTTTATTGGCAATGGCGAACAAGCAGATTTTATTATAGACCCTGATTGTTTCGATGTTGCTTCTGCTGGCCCATTTGTGGCTTTAGCAGAAGTAAGAATCAATAATGGATTGGGTTTCCAATACGAGTGTACCTCTAGCGGTACAGCAGATATTGCTTTAGGTGCAGGAGGTGGCTTGCCTGCCTACGATGATACCGAAATGTTTACCGTAAGTGTAAGTAATGCCGTATATACTGGGCCTGCTACAGTAGCACATGGCGAAATTATCGAAATTAATGTAAGCGACGGCGACGAATGGACGGTAACTTTTACCGATAGCCAAGGCTGTACCGTAAGTCAATCTGATGTATTTAGCCTTGCTACTTCTTGCGATACAACTTGCCCAGCCAATGCAGGTACTACAAGTGCTGATGCTGCTTATGTTTGTTGGGATGATGTAATAAACTTATCTGCTACAGGATATACATTAGGTAACCCAACAGAGGGTTATGTAGGCATGCTTGTATCAGCCGATGCAAATGTAACCAACCTAGCCGATGCAAATGCCTATATAAGCATAGAAGGCGATGCTTATTCTTATACCAACAGCGGAACAGAATTTGCCCCAGAAACACCTTTATATGCCTACTCTTTTATTGGCGAAGGCAGCCCTGTAGGGTCCGTCAACTTAGATTGTATGGATTTGAGCGCAGCTTCTAGCCCATTTGTATTATTACTAGAGGTAGCAACCAATACAGGCGATTATGCTTGTAATGGTGATGGTACGGCGCAATTACCAATTGCAGTAGCAGGCGGTTTACCACATTACGACGAAGATAACGAATCGTTTACCGTAAGCTTAACAGGTGCAACCTCTGATGATGGTACGACCTTAGCAAACGGAGCAACCTATGTAATGACCGTTACCGAAGACGTAGAATGGAGCATTACCTTTACCGATAGCCAAGGTTGTTCGGTAACACAAACAGGTACTTATACTAGTGCCGATTGTCCTGCTTGTGGGGCAGATGCAGGCATACCAGTTATAAGTGATAACTATTTATGCTGGGGCGATGTACTTACCTTATCCACAAGTGACGAAGCATTTGACAATGCCGACCAATACATCGGTTTAGCGGTATCAGAAGAGGATAACCTAACCGCTTTAGGTGGAACAAGTGTAAGTAGTATAGATTTAGGAAATACGGCTACATATCCAAACGATGCGTCACAATATCCTTTTAATACGCCTTTATATCTTTACGCTTTTGTAGGCGAAGGCGACGAAACACAATTTCAAATTAATCCTGCTTGTACCGATTTAAATTCGCCTGTTGAGCCATTCGTAATGCTTCAAGAAGTGAAAATAAACTATGGTGCTAATCTTTTCTACAACTGTGCAGATGGTACAGGTACAGTAAGTATGGTTGTAACAGGTGGTATGCCTGCTTACGATAGCAGCGAAACCTTTACCGTAAATGTTACAGGTGCTACCTACAATGGACCCGCTACAGTTACTAATCATGGCTTACTAAATTTAAGCGTGCCAGAGGGTGCTACTTGGGAAGTAACAATTACCGATAGCCAAGGCTGTACCGCAACAGTAGGTGATACCTATGAAGCTGCCACAGATTGTGATTGTGGTATTGTAATAGCTGGCGTAGAATTCAATGATTGTGGTGATAGTTTATACGATTTCGATGTACACTTATTTTACGGAAATGCACCAACTAGTGGTGGCGTAGTGATTAACGGACAAACATTTGCTGTTGATGGTTCTGGTGATGAGGTATTCACCATAACAGATATAGATATCAGTCTTTCAGAAAGTTTAGATGTAACTGCGAGTTTTGAAAACGATGCAGCTTGTAATATTACCTTAAATAATGCTTATGTTTTAGAGTTTATTTGTCTTGACCCTGATGGTGGTATGTGTGATATTACTATTGAAGAAGCAACGGTATTTACTGGTGATTGTGACGCTCCCGATGATATGGCAACCGTTTCAGTTAGTGTAACTTATTCAGAACCTGCTGGCGATTTATTCATCAACGGACAAGGTTTTACGCCCGATGGAAGTGGCAGCGAAACTTTTGTATGGCAAGTAAGCGAAGTACCTACAACAATTAGTGCTGCTTTTGGTGGCAATACAGATTGTTCGGCATCTACAACGGATATAAATGTGGATTGTAATAATCCTAACGTTACCTATGGAGATATTGCTGGTGTTGTTATTACTGTTTGTGTAGGAGAAACCATTACCGCAACGGTAGTAGAAGACCCAATAGTTCCTGATGATTATGAGGTGATTTATGTGCTAACTTCTGGTAGCGATTTGGTTATTGAAGAAACAAATGCAACACCAATCTTTACTGTAAACACCGCTGGTGCTTACACCATTCATACCTTAGTATACAATCCTAATACTTTAGATTTAAGTACTGTTGTACTTGGTTCAACAACAGGTGGCGATATAAATAGCTTATTAATACAAGGCGGAGGTACTATTAATGCCGCTTTAGATGTAGAAGGTGCTGGTTTTACCGTAAATGTTTGTACCAGTTGTGAGGTTTCTTTAGCAGATTTAGTTGCCGATGTAGCCAGCGTTTGTGAAGGAGAAACCATTAGTGCAAGTGCAGTAGGTACGGTAACAGTTCCTAATGATTATGAAACAATATACGTATTAACTTCTGGTAGCGATTTAGTGATTGAGCAAACAAGCGCAACACCATCGTTTACGGTTAATACCGCTAATACTTACACTATTCACACTTTAGTATACGATCCTAGTACTTTAGATCTAGGCATAGTAGTACCAGGTACAACAACAGGTACAGATGTAAACAACTTGTTAATACAAGGTGGAGGCGATATTTGTGCAGCTTTAGATGTAGCTGGTGCAGCCTTTACCGTAACTACTTGTACCGACCCTTGTGAAGACCTAGTAACCGCTAACGCTGGACCAGATGCAACAACTTGCCTCAACACCATCCGTTTAGATGGAAATGATGCAGGCGATGCAACAGGTACTTGGACCGTAAGCAGCGGCGCAGGAACTTTTGATAACGCCAATAACTTTGAAGCAACAGTTGCTGGTTTAGCAGCAGGCGAAAACGTATTTGTTTGGACCATTACTGCCGACGACTGTACCGCAACAAGCGATGAAGTAACCATTACTGTAGCCGATTTAAGCTACGAGGCAGCGGTTACCGAAATTACAGAATGTAGTGGCACAGGTGGATTAACCATCAGCAATATTACAGGCGGCGATGGCAACTACGATATTACCGTATCTGATGCCGATGGAAATAATATAAGCGATTATAGCAGCTTAATGGCAGGAGCCTATCACCTAGTAGTACGTGATGGAAGTGGCGATTGCACAAGCGAACAAGATTTCTTATTGGTAGAACCTGACAACTGTGCTTGCGATGGCATTGATATTAACGCAACAACAAACGTTACCAACGAATCCTGTGATGGAAATGATGGTGCTGCCTGTATGACGATTACAGGAGGCGCATCTCCCTACACAGTATTAGTAGATGGTAACTCACAAATATTTACAGAAGGCGTAGAAATCTGTATCAACGATTTAATGGCAGGAACATATCCAGCTACTATTTTAGACGATAACGGCTGTGCAGCAAGTGCATCTATTACCATCGCTGGTGTTAACCCCGATGATTGCGCGCCTGATTGTAGCACCTTTGTAGGTGGTTCAATTAGCACAACCGACGAAACAACAACTTGTACAGGTGATGATGTAGAAGACATTATCAATATCACCACAACAGGTACAGGCGAAAATTACGATTACTTTATTACCGACGACAGCGGCAATATCCTACTAGGTCCTTTATCAGGAACAGGCCTTAACTTTGAAGGCGCACCTGTAGGAACTTGTTACGTATACGGGGTAGCTTACAACGGAAACTTACAAAATGTAAATGCTGGTAATCCAATTACAGGTCTAGGTACAGATGGAGATTGTGTAAGCGTATCTAGCAATTTTATCACCGTTGTCCGCACCGATTGTTCGCCTGCTTGTTCTGATTTTGCAGGCGGTACTTTAAGTACAACCGACGAAACAACAACCTGTACTGGCGATGGTGTGGCAGATGTAATTAATGTAACAACTACTGGTACTGGCGACAACTATGTTTACTTTGTTACCGATAACAACAGCAACATTTTACTAGGACCTACTTCTGAAACAGGTTTAGATTTTGAAGGCGCACCTGTAGGAACTTGTTATATTTATGGAATTGCTCATAACGGTATATTGCAAAATGTAGATGCGGGTAGCCCAATTACAGGCGTAACAACAGATGGAGCATGTTTAGAATTGTCTAGCAACTTTATCACCGTTATCCGTACCGATTGTAGTGTGGATTGTACCACAACAGGCTTAACCTTAAATGTTATCCAAATAGTTGACGAAACTTGTGATGGCAACGACGGTAGTGCTTGTTTAACCGTAACAGGTGGAACGGCTCCTTATACCGTTTCTATTTCGGGCATTACCGAAACGTGGAACGATAGTTCTGAACAATGTAAAAACAATATAAATGCAGGTACTTACACCATCGCAATTGTAGATGCAGACGGTTGTAGTATTAATGAAGACCTAATCGTAGGCGGACCCAACCCCGCCGATTGTGGTACGGATTGTACTACATCAGGCCTAACCTTAAACGTTAACCAAGTATTCGACGAAACTTGCGATGGCAACGACGGCGGTGCTTGTTTAAACATTACTGGCGGAACAGCTCCATACACGGTAAGCATTTTAGGCATTACCGAAACATGGGATGATAGCTCAGAACACTGCCGAAACAATATTCCTGCTGGAACTTATACTATTGACGTAGTAGATGCCAATGCTTGTGCAACTAGCGAAGTAGTAACCGTAGGTGCACCAAACCCTGACGATTGCAACGGAGAGGATTGTGCTACATCTGGTTTAACTTTAAATGTAAACCAAGTATTCGACGAAACCTGTGACGGAGACGATGGTGGCGCATGTTTAACCGTAACAGGCGGAACCGCCCCTTACACTGTTACCATTTTAGGCATTACCGAAACGTGGGACGATAGCTCGGAACATTGCCGCAATAATGTGCCTGCTGGAACTTACACCATCGACATAGTAGATGCAAACAATTGTATTACTAATGGCGTAGTAACCGTAGACGCACCAAATCCTGCCGATTGTGGTACAGATTGTACGACAGCAGGTTTAATGTTAAATGTTAACTCTCAAAGCGACGAAACTTGTGCAGGCAATGATGGTAGTGCATGTTTAAGCATTACTGGCGGTACTGCACCGTATACCATTTCTATACTAGGACAATCGCAAGAATGGACCAATAGCGATGAGCAATGTTTTAATGACGTTGTTGCAGGTACTTATCCAGTTAGTGTTACAGATGCTAACGGATGTGCATATAACACAGATATTGTAATAGACGCACCTAATCCAGCCGACTGTGTGCCCGATTGTGCTACCGTTAATATCAATATGAATAGCACAACAGTGTCTGCATCTTGTGGAGCTGCTGATGGTGAAATTTGTTTAACCATAACAGGCGGTACTGCCCCTTATCAACTAGGAGACGGTACGACCTTAAATGAAGGAGCACAAAGCTGTATTACTAACTTAATGAGTGGCGTTTACGAATACAGCGTAACCGATGCCAATGCTTGTGCAGCTAATATAATAGTTAATTTAGAAGAAACGGCGAGTAACATTACTGCCAATACAACCCCTACTAATCCTACTTGTGATAACAACGATGGTAGTGTATGTATGACGGTTACTGGCGGCGTAGCTCCTTACACCGTAACAAGTAACAACGGCGCAGCATTAGGTACTTTAACAGAAGGTGCTGAATCTTGTTTCGATAATTTACCAAGTGGCAGCTATATCGTAACGATTGCTGATGCCAATGGTTGCGAAAGCAATGTGCCTGTAAACTTAACCTTACCTACTGATTGTGGCGGAGGCGGTACACCAACCGTTTGCGATAATATTATGTACGAGTGTACATCGGCAGGAACGGCTGTTACCGTATGTCCTACTTACTGTAACCTAGGAACCAACTTTACGGTTACCAATGTAGGTATTTCTGTAGGCATGATATCCGATATTATTCCAGGTGGCAGTTGTGTTAGCTTCAATCCTTTAGAAGGATATACAGGTACTTCTACAGTACAAATTACTGCTTGTAATGCCAATGGCGATTGCGAAGTAGTACCAGTAAGTATTACCGTAGGTAGCTGCGATCATCCTCCTACAACAATAAACGATACGTTTACTACACAAGGAGACGATGCTGCTTGTATAGATGTAGTAAGTAATGATTTTGATACAGAAGGCGATGCTTTCTTAATTGATAGTTATACACAAGCTAGTAATGGCTCGGTAGACATTAATGTAAGTAGTGGCGAATTATGCTACACGCCTAACCAAAACTTTGAAGGCGACGATACCTTTACGTATACAATATGCGATGAAGATGGCTGTACAGAAGGAACCGTAACGGTAACCGTAACCGATAACAACAATGGCGGCGGCGGCGGAGAACCCGTTGTATGCGATAATGTAATGTACGAATGTACAGCGGCAGGAACGGCTGTTACCGTATGTCCTACTTACTGTAACTTAGGAACCAACTTTACGGTTACCAATGTAGGCATTTCTGTAGGCATGATATCCGATATTATTCCAGGTGGCAGTTGTGTTAGCTTCAATCCTTTAGAAGGATATACAGGTACTTCTACAGTACAAATTACTGCTTGTAATGCCAATGGCGATTGCGAAGTAGTACCAGTAAGTATTACCGTAGGTAGCTGCGATCATCCTCCTACAACAATAAACGATACGTTTACTACACAAGGAGACGATGCTGCTTGTATAGATGTAGTAAGTAATGATTTTGATACAGAAGGCGATGCTTTCTTAATTGATAGTTATACACAAGCTAGTAATGGCTCGGTAGACATTAATGTAAGTAGTGGCGAATTATGCTACACGCCTAACCAAAACTTTGAAGGCGACGATACCTTTACGTATACAATATGCGATGAAGATGGCTGTACAGAAGGAACGGTAAATGTAACAGTAACCGATAACAACAATGGCGGTGGCGGCGGAGAACCCGTTGTATGCGATAACATAACTTATGTTTGTACAACTGCTAGTACTATGGTAACTGCTTGTCCTGAATACTGTAACTTAGGTACAGATTATACCATTACCAATATAGGTATTTCTGTAGGCATGATGTCAGAAATTATTACAGGTGGCAATTGTGTTAGCTTCAATCCTTTAGAAGGATACACTGGCACATCACTAGTACAAGTAACGGCTTGTAACAGCAACGGCGATTGCGAAATTATCGAAGTAAGTGTAACTGTTGGTAGTTGTGGCGAAGCTCCAAACGCCAACGATGATGCACTAGCTATTCAAGGCGCAGCAACCATCTGTTTAGATGTAACAGCTAACGATATCGACGTAGATGGAGATAACCTAATCATCAACCAATTTACACAAGGTAGCAATGGTTCTGTAACGCTAGATGTAGTAAGCGGCGAATTGTGTTTTACACCTAATACTGGATTTGAAGGAACCGATACTTTTAACTACACCGTTTGTGATGACGATGGTTGTAGTGAAGCAACGGTTACCGTTACCGTAAGCAACAATGGCGGTGGCGGCAACGAACCAACACTTTGCGAAAATCCAGACAATCCTAATAACTTATGTACAGAACCTGTTACTGCAATTACATTTTGCGTAGAGTTCTGTAACTTAAATAGTAGTGCAAGTGTTCAAAACTTACACACAACCTTTGATTGTGGCTTAGAAATTTTAGCTAACAATTGCGTAGAGTATCTTCCATTACCTGGCTTCTTACAATCAGATATTATTGAAGTAACAGGATGTGATGATACTGGAGCTTGTGAGATAATATATGTAGACGTAACCGTAGTAGAAAACTGCGACGACTTACAAACAAGCCCTGTTGCAAGCGATGATACAACAACTACACCAGAAAATACGCCTGTTACCATTTGTGCATTAAACAACGATACAGATGCGGATGGTGATGTGCTAAGTATTTCTAGTAATACACAACCAGCTAATGGCACGGTAACCATAGATGCGAATGACTGTTTCGTATTTATGCCAAATAGTGGTTATACAGGAACAACTACCTTCACGTACACCGTATGTGATGAGGATGGCAACTGTGACGAAGCAACAGTAACAATCACGGTAACAGATCCTACGCAGCCATGCGATAATCCTGATAACTTATGTACAGAACCTGTTACGCCAATCGAGTTTTGTGTAAACTTCTGTACTTTAGATGCAACAGCACAAGTAACCAACTTACATACGACTTTTGATTGTGGTTTGGAAGTATTACCTGGCAACTGTGTTGAATATACACCGCTTCCTGGCTTCTTACAAAACGATGTAATTGAAGTAACAGGATGTGATGATACGGGTGCTTGCGAAACCATTTTTGTAAATGTAATGGTAGCAGAAGATTGCAACGACTTGCCAACAAATCCTGTTGCAAATGATGATGCAACAGAAACGACAATAAACACCCTTGTTACTATTTGTGCCTTAAACAATGATACAGATGAAGATGGCGATATATTAACCATCTCTACTAATACACAACCTGCTAATGGTACAGTAACCATAGATGCGAATGACTGTTTCGTATTTATGCCAAATAGTGGTTATACAGGAACAACCAACTTCACCTACACCGTATGTGATGAGGATGGCAATTGTGATGAGGCAACGGTAACTATTACTGTTACCGACCCAACATCTCCCTGCGATAATCCTGATGATTTGTGTACGCAACCAGTTACGCCACTTGAGTTTTGTGTTAACTTCTGTACTTTAGATGCTACGGCACAAGTAACCAACTTACACACTACTTTTGATTGTGGTTTAGAAATATTACCAAATAACTGTGTAGAATATACGCCACTACCTGGTTTCTTACAAGATGATGTAATTGAAGTAACAGGATGTGATGATACGGGTGCTTGCGAAACCATTTTTGTAAGTGTAACCGTAGCAGAAACCTGCGACGAAGACCCATCGACAACACCTGTTGCAAACGATGATTCGGCTACAACACCAGAAAATACACCTGTTACCGTTTGTGCATTAAACAACGATACAGATGCCGATGGTGATGTAATAACGATTACCAACAACACGCAACCTGATGGTGGCACGGTAACCGTAGATGCAAATGGATGTTTTGTGTTTACACCAAATACGGATTACACAGGAACTACTGATTTTGAGTATACCGTATGTGATGAGGATGGCAACTGCGATACCGCAACCGTAACCATTACCATAACACCAGATGTAGACCCATGCGAAAATGTAGAGAACCCTGATAACTTATGTACTGCACCAGTAGTACCTCTACAGTTCTGTGTAACGTTCTGTACGTTAGATGCAACTGCATCAGTAACCAACTTACATACTACTTTCGATTGTGGTTTAGAGGTATTAGAAAATAACTGTGTAGAATATACACCGCTTCCTGGCTTTTTACAAGATGATGTAATTGAAGTAACAGGATGTGACGACACAGGTGCTTGCGAAACCATTTTTGTAAATGTAACGGTAACCGAAGATTGTGGCGAAGACCCAACATCAACAACGCCTGTTGCCAATGATGATAATACGACAACACCAGAAAATACACCTGTTACCGTTTGTGCAATCAACAACGATACAGATGCGGATGGTGATGTAATAACGATTACCAACAACACGCAACCTGATGGTGGTACGGTAACCGTAGATGCAAACGGATGTTTTGTATTTACACCAAATACGGATTACACAGGAACTACTGATTTTGAGTACACCGTATGTGATGAGGATGGCAATTGTGATACCGCAACTGTAACCATTACGGTAATACCAGATACGGCAGAACCATGCGAAAATCCTGATAACTTATGTACTGCACCAGTCGTACCTATCCAATTTTGTGTAAACTTCTGTACTTTAAATACTACCGCAGCAGTAACCACTTTACATACTACTTTCGATTGTGGTTTAACCATCCTCGAAAACAATTGTGTACAATATACACCGCTTCCTGGCTTTTTACAAGATGATGTAATTGAAGTAACAGGATGTGATGATACAGGTGCTTGCGAAACCATTTTTGTAAATGTAACCGTAAGCGAAAACTGTGGTACGGAAACAGGACCAGTAGCAGTAAGTGATTTTACAACTACACCTATTAATACGCCTGTTACCATTTGTGCAATGAACAACGATATAGCAGACCCAGACGGTGACGCTACAGTAATGGACGGCTTTACACAACCTAGCGGCGGTACAGTAACCGTAGATGCAAACGGATGTTTTGTATTTACACCCAATACCGATTTTGTAGGAGCAACCGACTTTAATTATACTATCTGCGACGATGATGGCAACTGCTCTACCACTACCGTAACGGTAAATGTAGAAGGAGCAATACCATGTGAAAATCCAGATAACTTATGTACGCCATTAATGACCCCTATTCAGTTTTGTGTCAACTTCTGTACACTAAACGAAACAGGGCAAGTAACTACCGTACACACTACTTTTGATTGTGGTTTACAGGTACTAACAAACAATTGCGTACAATACCAACCATTACCAGGATTTGAAGGAGCTGATATTATTGAGGTAACAGGATGTGATGATACAGGTGCTTGCGAAACCATTTTTGTAAATGTAAATGTAAGCGAGGATTGTGGAAGTAATCCACTAATTGCATTAGACGATGTTTACACAACACCAGTAAATACGCCTATTATAGTTGATGTATTAGGGAATGATAACACGGGTGGTACTTTAATCACTATTGTAAGCTTTACCCAACCTGTAGAAGGCGGCATAGTAAGCTACAATCCTGATAGTACTGCATTAATCTTTACCCCAGCACCAGGCTATATAGGAGTAGTTGAATTTATGTATACAATATGCGATGACGAGGGCAACTGCGACCAAGCAACTGTAACCATCAACGTAGTAAACCCAGTAAATAACCCGCCAGTAATTGGCAACGACTTTACTACAATTGTAGTCAACACAACCACAACCATTTGTGTGTTAGCCAACGATAGCGATCCTGAAGGTGGTGAATTAACCATTGTAAGCATCACCCAACCATTAGAAGGTGGTACGGTAAGCTTTAATGCCGACAGCACTTGCCTCATCTTTACGCCAACACCTGGCTATACAGGCACGGTTGAATTTACTTACACGGTATGCGATGAAGATGGCAACTGTTCGGTAGGTACGGTAATAGTAACCGTTGTTACAGAAAATAACAACCCACCAGTAATTGGCAACGACTTTACTACGATTATAGTTAATACAACCACAACCATTTGTGTGTTAGCCAACGATAGCGATCCTGAAGGTGGTGAATTAACCATTGTAAGCATCACCCAACCATTAGAAGGTGGTACGGTAAGCTTTAATGCCGACAGCACTTGCCTCATCTTTACGCCAACACCTGGCTATACAGGCACGGTTGAATTTACTTACACGGTATGCGATGAAGATGGCAACTGTTCAGTAGGTACGGTAACGGTAACGGTTATTACAGATACGAATAACCCACCAATAATTGGCAACGACTTTACTACGATTGTAGTTAACACAACAACTACCATCTGTGTACTAGCCAACGATAGTGATCCTGAAGGTGGTGAATTAACCATTGTAAGCATCACCCAACCATTAGAAGGTGGTACGGTGAGCTTTAATGCCGATAGCACTTGCCTCATCTTTACGCCAACACCTGGCTATACGGGAACAACCAACTTTACTTATACGGTATGCGATGAACAAGGGAATTGCTCGGTAGGTACAGTAACCGTAACGGTTATTACAGACACGAATAATCCACCAATAATTGGCAACGACTTTACTACGATTGTAGTTAACACAACAACTACCATCTGTGTACTAGCCAACGATAGTGATCCTGAAGGTGGTGAATTAACCATTGTAAGCATCACCCAACCATTAGAAGGTGGTACGGTAAGCTTTAATGCCGATAGCACTTGCCTTATCTTTACGCCAACACCTGGCTATACGGGAACAACCAACTTTACTTATACGGTATG
>JAHDBT010000017.1:0-8439 GCA_020630215.1 Bacteroidota bacterium | reverse complement strand
TCTTTACGCCAACACCTGGCTATACGGGAACAACCAACTTTACTTATACGGTATGCGATGAACAAGGGAATTGCTCGGTAGGTACAGTAACCGTAACGGTTATTACAGACACGAATAATCCACCAATAATTGGCAACGACTTTACTACGATTGTAGTTAACACAACAACTACCATCTGTGTACTAGCCAACGATAGTGATCCTGAAGGTGGTGAATTAACCATTGTAAGCATCACCCAACCATTAGAAGGTGGTACGGTGAGCTTTAATGCCGATAGCACTTGCCTCATCTTTACGCCAACACCTGGCTATACGGGAACAACCAACTTTACTTATACGGTATGTGATGAACAAGGAAATTGCTCGGTAGGTACAGTAACGGTAACGGTTATTACAGACACGAATAACCCACCAATAATTGGCGATGACTTTACTACGATTGTAGTGAACACAACCACAACCATTTGTGTACTAGCCAACGATAGTGATCCTGAAGGTGGTGAATTAAGCATTGTAAGCATCACCCAACCATTAGAAGGTGGTACGGTGAGCTTTAATGCCGATAGCACTTGCCTCATCTTTACGCCAACACCTGGCTATACGGGAACAACCAACTTTACTTATACGGTATGTGATGAACAAGGAAATTGCTCGGTAGGTACAGTAACGGTAACGGTTATTACAGACACGAATAACCCACCAATAATTGGCAACGATTTTACTACGATTATAGTTAATACAACAACTACTATCTGTGTACTAGCCAACGATAGCGACCCAGAAGGCGGCGAATTAACTATTGTAAGTATTACTCAACCAATAGAAGGCGGTACGGTAAGCTTTAACGAAGACAGCACTTGTCTTGTGTTTACACCAACGCCTGGCTATATAGGTACAATTGATTTCACTTACACGGTATGCGACGAACAAGGAAATTGCTCGGTAGGTACAGTAACGGTAACCGTTATTACAGCAGGTTCGCCTCCAGTAGCAATTGATGATTTAAGCATCATTAGCGATGGCAATCCTGTTACCATTGATGTTACCGAAAATGACTTTGACCCAGATGGCGATCCATTTGCAATAGTAAGCTTTACCCAACCATTAATAGGAGGTACTGTTACTTTTAGTCCTGATAGTTTATTCTTGATATTTACCCCTAACCCAGGTTATGTGGGCGTATCTAGCTTTACCTATACTATTTGTGATGATGATGGTTGCGACGAAGCAACTGTAACCATTAATGTAGGTGGCTCTTGCGACAATCCAACCTTTGTATGTACAGGTTTAATGGAATCGGTTCAGGTCTGTGTTGATTTCTGTACTTTAACGGGTGCAGTTAGCATTACAGAGGCACACACTACTTTTGATTGTGGCTTACAAATTTTTGAAGACGTAACTTGTTTACAATATACACCACTTCCTGGTTTCTTTGGCGGCGACGTGATTGAAATTATAGGTTGTGACGATGCAGGCAACTGTGAAACCGTAAATGTAGAAATACTAGTAACGGATGATTGTGTTGGTCAAACACTTCCAGAACCTCCTACAGCAGTAGATGACTTTGCTACTACAGAACAAGGAACACCAATTACCATTGCTATCTTATCTAATGATTACGATAACAATATTGGAGACATTATTAGCTTAACTGCTTATTTACCTGCTTCCAATGGTACTTTACAAATTATTGGCAACCAGTTTGTTTATACGCCTAATCCTGGTTTCTTTGGCGTAGATACTTTCTATTACCAAATATGCGATCAAACAGGATTGTGTGATGAAGGAATGGTGGTAATTACCGTAAGTGAATCGGCAGAACCTTGTGGTGAGATTCAATCTTATGTATGTACCGAACCATTATCGCCTACGGTTGTTTGTACCGATTTCTGTGAAATTGAAGGCACACCAGGGGTAGAGTTAACAGATGTATCTGCTACCTTTAATTGTAGTATTGTATTACTAGAAGACCTTTGTTTCCAATATACACCATTACCTGGTTATATAGGGCAAGATACCTTAACGGTAACAGGATGTAATGCAGCAGGAGAATGCGAAACCATTCAGATACACTCTTTTATTGATTGTGCACAGCCTATTGCTAACGATGATACCGCAACGGCCTTTAGTGGTGGTGCAACACCAATTGATGTAATGGCAAACGACTTAGGACTTTGTGTAGAAGATATGACCGTAACCATTACCATTGCTGCCGAAAACGGTGTAGCCTTTGTAGATGAAAACGGACAAGTAATTTACACCCCTAACGATGGATTTTCGGGTATCGACCAATTAACCTATATGCTTTGTAATCCTTGTTCGGAAGAAGCTTGTGACCCAGCAGTTGTAACCATTACAGTTGTAGAAGGCGGCGACCCTGTAGATGCAGAACCAGATGTAATACAAACGCCTTACGAAACAGTAGTTGCCATTGATGTACTAGTAAATGATAGTGGTAACAACTTAACCATTAACGAATTTACACAGCCTAGCTTTGGCGTTGTAAACCAAGATGGTAATATGTTGGTATACTCTCCTGCTCCTGGCTTTATTGGTACCGATTATTTCTTCTATACCGTTTGCGATTCGGAAACAGGTATTTGCGACGAAACAATTGTAAGCGTTACCGTACTAGCTCCAGATGCTGTTAACTTACCACCAAATGTTAACAACGATGTAGTAGTAACTACCCCTGGCACATCTATCAACATTGATGTATTAATTAATGATAGCGACCCAGAAGGTGGTACTTTAACAGTTGTTGAAGTAACACAACCAGATAATGGCTTAGTAGTAATTGAGCCAGATGGAACAATAACTTATAGTCCTGCTCCAGGTTTTGTAGGAGTAGATGTATTTACTTACGTTGTTTGTGACAACGGGGACCCACAAGAATGTACTACGGGTACGGTAAGCGTATCGGTTAACGAAGATGGTACGATATCTAACAATGCACCTATTGCGGTTGATGATGAAGCAAGCACGCCAATTGGTATTGCTATTACTATTGATGTAACTTTTAACGATAGCGACCCAGATGACGATTTATTAATCGTATACATTGGTTCGGAACCAATGATGGGCGATGTGGAAGTAGTAGGCAATGATGTTGTTTATACACCAGATGATGGTGCAGTAGGAACAGATTACTTTACTTACATTCTTTGTGATGATGGTACACCAGTATTATGTGATACCGCTTTTGTAACCGTAAACTTAATCGATTCTGTTGCGCAAGCACCTATTGCAAATACAGATGAAGCCTGTGCCATAATGAACAATTCGGTAACCATTAACATGCTTGAAAACGATGTAGATGTAAACGGCGAGGCAATCGTTATTACATCTGTAAGCGAACCAAGCAATGGAGAGTTACTAGTAGATGAACTAGATTTAAGCGAGGTAATTTATTTACCTGTACTAGGCTTTACAGGCGTAGATTCGTTTACCTACGAAGTGTGCGACTTAAATGATATGTGTAGCACAGGTACGGTGTATGTATATGTAATGGACGAAGCAATTGCCAATCCTGATATTGCACATACCAACGAAGACCAAGCAGTAGCTATTGAAGTATTAGCCAATGATGTGGCACAAAATGGTACGGTAGCCGCAATTATAGAAGTAGCAGATAATGGTGATTTAACCATCAACCTAGATGGTACTATTACTTATACACCTGATGCTGGCTTCTTTGGTATTGATTATTTCATTTACGAAGTATGCGATTGTGCAGGTAACTGCGACCAATCCATTGTAGGAGTAGAAGTATTATCGGCATTAGTTGGTAACTTACCTCCTGTGGCAGGAAACGATATTGCCGTAACGGATGTAGATACGCCAATTGAAATTGATGTACTCGCAAATGATGTAGACCCGAATGGCGATCCATTAGTGATTACGCAAATTACAGAACAGCCTGATGGCGGTATGGTAACGATTAGTGCAGACGGACAAACCGTTACCTTTATTCCAGACCCTGGCTTCTTTGGCTGTACCATTTTTGCTTACGAAGTTTGTGATAACTTTGGCTTATGTGATACCGCTTATGTAGGAGTAGGAATTGGTACAGATACCTGCTTAAATCAACATCCTATAGCTGTTGACGATTTTGTAACAACAGGCGTAGAACTACCTGTTTTGATTGATATGTTAGACAATGATTTCGACCCAGATGAGGAGGACTCATTAGTATCAGATATTATTACTGGACCATCAAACGGTACACTAGTAGATAATGGCGATGGTACTTATACTTACACGCCTAACGATGGATATATTGGTACAGATTATATTGCTTATACCGCTTGTGATGATGGCGAACCTTCGCTTTGTGATACCGCCTATGTAACCATTACCATTGAAACGCCAGTAATTGATGCAGAACCAGATATTGTGTTTACACCAATTGATACGCCACTTGATATTGCTGTAATGGATAACGATATAGGAATAGGCATTACGGTGGTAGCCATTGTAACCGAACCAGAAAACGGAACGGCAACCATTACCAATCCTGACGCAGGTATTATTAACTACACACCAAATACAGGTTTCCAAGGCACAGATTATTTTGAGTACGAAATATGTGATGCCGCAGGCAACTGTGATGTTACCTTAGTTACCGTAGTAGTACTTGATACATTGATAACACCAAACATAGCTCCTAATGCAGTAAACGATATTGTTAATATTGCTATTGATGAGGTAGTAGTAATTGATGTACTAGCAAACGATAACGACCCATTCTGTGGCGATGAGTTAACTATTATTGACAATACAGACCCTGTAAATGGAACAATCGAATTAGTAGACGGTATGTTTACTTATACGCCTGATGCTGGTTTTGCAGGTATTGATAGCTTCTCTTATACAATAGAAGATAATTGCCCAGAAGACCCATTAACAGATGTGGCATTAGTAGTTATTAATGTAGGCGACGACGTTGCTCCTAACGAGGAACCAATTGCAGCGGATGATGAATTAACCTTAGAATGTGATGGCGAAGTAGTAATTGATGTACTAGCAAACGACAACGACCCTGATGGTGGAACTTTAACGATTGTTGCAGTATCTGAACCACAAGGAGAAGTTGTAATTAACGACGATGGTACCTTAACCTACTACGCACCAGAAGAAGATTGCGATGGCGATGATTTCTTCTACTACATTATTTGCGACGACGGCATCCCTGTTTTATGTGATACCGCTTATGTGAATATTACTTTAGAATCGTCTTTAGATGCAGAACCAGATATTGCCTTCACTTCTGAAAACGAAGAGGTAATAATTGATGTATTACTAAACGATACAGGCGATGGATTAGAGGTAACACAAATTACCCTAGTACCAATAAATGGTTCGGTAATTAACAACGGCACGGATGTAACCTATGTACCTAATCCTGATTTTGTAGGGACCGATTATTTCATGTACGAAGTATGTGATGAAAACGATAACTGCGAAATAACCTTAGTAACCGTTATCATCTTGCCAGACACTATACCAAACATTGTTCCTAATGCCGTTAACGATATGGACACAACGCCTGTTAACGTGCCTTTAGTAGTAGATGTACTGTTTAATGATAACGACCCATTCTGCTCAGGTGATTTGGAAATTATTAACTTTGATATAGAAACCGCAAACGATGGTACGATTACCTTATCGGGAGATACTGCATTGTTGTATACACCTGCATCGGGCTTTATAGGAATAGACACCTTTATCTATACCATTACCGATAACTGCCCAGGTGACCCATTAACGGCAACAGCAACCGTAACAATTGCTGTTGGTATTGGTAACTATCCTAACGGATTCCCAATTGCTACCGACGACTTAGCAGAAGTAGGTTGTAACGAAGAAGTAACTATTTATATGTTAGAAAACGACTTCGATACCAATGGCGATGAAATCCATATTGTTTGGGTATCAGAACCATTAGGAGGACTTGTTTTTAACGCAGATAGTACATCAGCAGTTTATTCGCCATCAGGTGAAGATACACTCGATTTCTTCTCCTACATTATTTGTGATGAAGGGAACCCGTTCTTATGCGATACCGCATTTGTAACCATTAATATAGCCGAGTGTATTTCTACTATTGATGCAGAACCAGATATTGCCTTTACTTCCTTAAATACACCTGTTGAAATACCAGTGCTATTAAATGATTTAGGTATTGGCATTGAGTTAACCGCTATTGTAAGCGAGCCTGATTTTGGTACGCTAATAATAAATGATGATGGTACGATTACCTACACTCCTGAAGATGGATTTTTAGGAACGGATTACTTTGAATACCAGATATGCGATGAAAATGGCGATTGTGATATTACCCTCGTAACCATTATTGTAATGGAAGATTCGATAGATAATATTGCGCCAAATGCGGTTAACGATATGGCAACAACACCTATTGATACACCATTAGAAATTGATGTGTTAGCAAACGATAACGACCCATTCTGTGGCGAAGACTTGGTAATTACCAACTTCACAGAACCTGCAAATGGCGACTTATTACTAACAGCAGATAATACCTTTATCTATCAACCAAATGATGGTTTTGTAGGGCTTGATTCTTTCAGTTATGTTATTTTTGATGATTGTCCAGATGGTCCTTTATCGGATACCGCATTAGTAGTTATTAATGTTGGTTCGGATGAATTGCCTAATAACTACCCAATTGCGGTAGATGATACTACTTCTACAACAGAAGGTGTAGCAATAGACATTGATATATTGGCAAATGATATTGACCCTGATGGAGATGGCTTAATCGTTACCTTCATTTCGGAGCCTTGTGGCGATGCAGTATTAAATCCAGATATGACCGTTACTTACACGCCATTAGAGGATTGTGGCGATACCGATTATTTCACCTACATTATTTGCGACGCAGGTTTCCCTGAGCTTTGCGATACGGCTTATGTAACGATTTACATTACTGCCGATAGCACCGCAGACGTAAGCACAACTACACCAGAAGATACACCAATAGAGCTTTGTATTGAAGCCTTTATGGATTTAGATTTTGAAGTAGATTCGGTTTACGTAGTAGAGTTCCCAGCAAACGGAACCATTATACCAGACGAAGAAAGCGATACCTGCTTGGTATACGTACCAAATCCAAATTGGTGTGGTACTGATATGTTTATAATGGCTGCTTGCGACGAGGATGGTAACTGCGAAGAGTTTGTATTTGAAATAGAAGTTGTTTGTGTACCAGATGCACCAATTGCTGTAGATGATTTAGTACAAACAGAAATTGGCGAATCGGTTACCATAGACATCCTAAGCAACGATTACGATCCAGATGATGCAGATAACCCCGATGCCATATCTTTAGTAGATATTATAGACGATACCAACAATGGGGTTACGGTGATTAATGCCGACGGAACGGTTACCTATGTACCAGACCAGTCCTTCTTTGGATGCGATACCTTTACTTACGTAATTGAAGATGTAGATGAAATGACTGATACTGCTATAGCCGTAATTTGTGTGGAAGCAGGTCCTACAGATATTATTGCTGTGGATGACTTTGTAACCATCGAGGAAGTAACGATAGTTGAAATTGACATTTTAGACAATGATGCCTATTATGATGATGGTGATTTAACAACATTAACCATTACCATTATTACCGACCCATTAGGCGGTACGGTAACAGTAAACACTTTAGGTGGCGATGATATTTCGGTTCACTACGAACCAATTCCAAATGAGTTCACAGGTGTTGATTCGTTCCAGTACGAGATATGCAACTTTGTACAAGATTTAGATACGACCGTTTGTGACCAAGCATGGGTATACATTACCTTAGATGGACCGCCAAGCTGTGATTTAGTCTTTGCAACAGGTTTCTCTCCCAATGGCGATGGTATTGCAGACCAGTACGAAATAGAGAACCTACAGTTTATCAGTGAGTGTTATCCAAATGCAGCACCAGAAATGCAGATATTTAACCGTTGGGGGGATGTCGTTTATACACGAGACAACTACAACAATATGCAAGGATGGGATGGAACTTGGTACACTAGTAACGAACCCGTACCAGATGGTACTTACTTCTACATCTTCAAACTTGACCCAGATAATGACGAAACCTGGGCAACAGGTTATATCGAAGTACGAAGATAGGGTTTTGTAGCAGGTACTTTTGTAGAAAGAAGAAAGTAGTTATAGAACTATAATTCCTAAAAACAAAAAAGCTTTCCTGATGTAACAATCAGGAAAGCCTTTAAACAATTTGTTTTTGTTTTATGCTTACCTTAACAAGCATAGAATAGTACAAAGCTATCCTTATACCTTCAGCGAAGCGTACCTACTACCTTATACCTTTTTAAAACACAACAGCCATAGGTTTTTACCATATTTGTTAGGTTTTTTACAGTATTGCAACCCCCAATGTTTCATTGGGGGTTTTTTT
>JAHDBT010000473.1:2364-5847 GCA_020630215.1 Bacteroidota bacterium | reverse complement strand
GATTATTATTTGAAAATTGGTGTTTTGATAATTGAACATTAAAACAACCTCCCTTACACACTAAAAAAAGGGCACAATGTTACAACATTTAAACTAGCGAAAACTTTTTCGCAAAATATTGAATTTTACTTTTTATTTTATTCACAATATTGTTACCTTACATCCTCAATACGTCTACAAAGTATCAAACAATAACGTCAAGCATTCCTATTAGACTTTGCCTCCATAATAAGTTGTTTGCTAGGTTTTTGTGCAAGCTCATTTATTGTATTACAAATAATGCACTTCATTTTTTAATGTTAGTAACAATCAATTGTGTGTGATATTATTTTAAATGGATACTCAAAAATTTATTTATTGATGCCTAAATAAGAACAGAAGATCGTTTAGGGCTATTTTTATGTGAAATTATTGGTACTTTTTTGAATCAATTAGTCCTAAGAATACGTTATTATAATACAGGTTGTCTCCAACCATTTTACTCCAACATTTTTGATGTTGAAAGCGCAATTAAAACCTAGCATAATTCTAGGTTAATCTTTAGGCCATTTTATGCGTCTATTTGATGAGCAATACTTAATTTAATTTAGCATAACAGCTACACATAATATATTTTTTATATAATCACATGAAATTAACCATCCAAACCCCTTTCGGATTTAGCGAAGCTGGCAAAAGCGGCAATAACGAGGATGCCATTTATCCTAACGTTGGAACTGCACAGCCAGAAAGCAGACTATTTATAGTGTGCGACGGGATTGGTGGGGCACATAAAGGAAAAGCGGCATCCCAAATTGTATGCAACGCATTTAAAGAATATTTTACCGAAATTAATCCCCCCAAAAAGAAAAAAGCAGGTCCCCTATACATTAACGAAGCTTTGCGTTATGCCGAACGCAAAATGCAACAACACTTACAGGAGTTTCCTGATAAACACGGCATGCGTAGCAGTGTAGCTTTAATTTATTTTGGCGATAACAACCAAGTAACAATTGCATGGGCAGGAACCGCCAGAGGATACCATATTAGAGAAAAGAAAATTTTATACAAAACCGAAGACCATTTAGTAACGCTAAGAGAACGTGGTGAAAATACGGTTATCCCTCGTGCTATTTCGGGACTCGATCCTGTGTGGGCAAGTGCCACCATTATTGATAAGGCTGAACCTGGAGATTATTTCCTATTAACAACTCAAGGCGTTAGCGAAACCTTTGATGAACGCAATTTAAAATATTTACTTTCGCAAGGCGACGGCACGGATGATACGAATGAAGCTATCGCCGAAAAAATGAAAGAACTCTGCGGTCAAAATTCTCGCAGCGATTCTACCATGTACCTCATTCAGGCAGGACAAAAAAAGGCAGTAAGCACAACAAGTGCTAATAACAAAAAAAATAATGCAGGTAAAGAGGTAAAAGAAACACTTGCAACTACAGGTGCAGGAGGAGTTACAACTCCTACAAAAGAAACAACAGATAAAACTGCTATTGTAGTAGATAAAACACCTAAAAGTACTACTAGAAAAACAATACAAGTTGGCAAAATATCTAGAAATCCTAAAGACTCCTCTGGTATTCCAGATAGCGGTTCGCCAGGAAAAGCTATTTTGGCCGCCCTCCTAATTTTACTATTGGTAGGAGCTGCTTTAGCCTATAAATATACGACCTCTAAGCCCGAAGACATCTTTTTAGGGCATGTAGAAAAAGGTAATTTATCTTTGCAAAAACGAGACTATACCAATGCTATTGCCGCTTTTCAAGATGCATTAGCTGTTAAAATGGAAGATACAAGTGCGTTTACCAACGTGCGCCAAAAATTACGCAACGCCAAAGAACAAATGCTGATTCAGCAAGGCGACCGTATGTTTAGAGATGAAAAATGGGTGCAAGCTCGCAACAAGTATAGAGAGGTGCTAGGTATTAATGCACAAAACGGCCCTATACGCCAAAAAATAGATTATATTGGTAATATGCTTGGTAACTTAAAACTAAACTTACTTACCAAAGCCGACTCGCTGCTTAAATTGGAAAAATTTGATGATGCAAAACGCTTTTTGTACGAAGCATTGTACATTGACCAAAAAAATGAGGATATTTTAGCACTCATCAATGATTGCAATAGCAAATTAGAAAAAACGGAGGTAACACTCGATTTAGCGGTACAACAAGCCATTCGTTTTGATTCACTAGGCTATCAAGAACCAAAACAGGTACTAGAAGTTGACCCGCCACCAGTTACCGAAACACCTACAGAAGTTGCACAAAACACCAGTAAACCAAAACCAGACGAAAAGCCTTTAGCTCCGCCATTAGAGTCGCCAACTTATACTAAGCCAACGGTTACTACACCCGTTAAGCCCAAAGCACCCTCTAAATACGACAAGCTCATTTCGGAAGGAGATGCCGCTTTAGGTAACGGTGATTTTTCTACTGCAAAAGCAAAGTTTAAAGCCGCCTTAACCATAGAAGGCAGCAAGGATCTAGAAACCAAAATTGCCAAATGTGAATCGGAACTAGATAAAAAAGCCTATAACAAAATGATTAAGGCCGCCGACCGTGCATACGACAATAAAGAATACGACGAAGCTAAAAAATACTACGAATTGGCACTGAGCCATCAATCGGATGACAACTATGCTAAAAAGCGAATTAGAGAAGCCGCTAATAAAATATCCTCTGCCGAAAAACAAGATTTAGAGTACAATCAATTACTATCAGAAGCAGACCAAGCTTTTCGTAAAGGGAATTATGCGACTGCAAAATCTAAATACCAAAAGGCCTTGCAGTATACCAGCAATACAACGTCTATCAACAAAAAAATAGCCGAATGTAATCGTGCAATTAGCCAAATGGAAGGTGGTTCGAGTCGTAAAAAAATTAAACGAGCAGAGAAACTTTGTAAGTCCAAAAATTATAATGGCGAATGCTATGCACACCTTAAAGAAAATAACATGCTCTACAGTATGGATGCTAAATTGTTGTACCGAATAGGCCAAGCACTAGAAACACGAGATGCTGCTAAAGCTAAAGAATGTTTTACCATTTCTGCTAGTAAAAACTATTCGCCTGCCAAAGAGAAAATAAAGTAGTAATGGCTATTTTCTTTCTTAATGTCTGAATCACAAATTTAACGGATTTTTTATGCTGACGAATAAAAAATCACATCCATCTGAAACATTATGTAACTTGCACCCGTATAATTAAGTGTTGTAACCATAAATTGAAAAAAAAATCGCAGAATGACATTCCCCCTTTTGGTCATTGATGCGATTTTTTTTCGTCCATACCTTAACAAAAGGCTCGCTTTTTTGTGCCGTAGGTACAACCTGTTTATAGAAAAACCAGTAACAAAAAAACTAGCACTGTAGGTGCGGCCCATTTCATTCTTAAAGGCTAATGATTGGTCATTTCAAAAAAAATCACAAAAAACACATCCATCTGAAACATTATGTAACTTGCACCCGTATAATTAAGTGTTGTAACC
>JAHDBT010000473.1:0-2264 GCA_020630215.1 Bacteroidota bacterium | reverse complement strand
ATCGCAGAATGACATTCCCCCTTTTGGTCATTGATGCGATTTTTTTTCGTCCATATCTTAACAAAAGGCTCGCATAAGTTTTGGCTCCTAAAAAACAATCACCACTATACCCACAAAACTATTTTCTACTTTCCATTGTTTTCTTTTTTGCATTGCAGGCTTATATTAGTAGCTTTGCAGCGCAATTATTTAGCGACTAAGGCATTGGCAAATCAAAACAATAAGCCTTATTAAAATTACAGAAAATGAGTCAGCAAGAAGAACACGTAGTTTTGGTAGATAGAGATGGCAAAGTGTTAGGCACGGAAGAAAAAATGGCCGCTCATCAAAAAGGACTGCTTCACAAAGCGTTTAGTGTTTTCATTTTTAATGAGAAAGGCGAAATGTTGCTACAGCAACGTGCTTTCGATAAATACCATTTTGGTGGTTTGTGGAGCAATAGCTGCTGTAGCCATCCTCGATTAGCAGAAACTGCAAAACAAGCAGCACACCGCCGCCTAGAAGAGGAACTCGGTTTTGATACGCCAATTAAAGAAGTATTTGACTTTATTTACCGTGCAGAAGACAGCGTTTCGCAACTAATAGAACACGAATTGGATAGCGTTTTTGTAGGGTTTTATGAAGAACCCGTTACCAATTTTAATCCTGCGGAAGTACATGCCGTTAAATGGATTAGCATTGCCGACCTGTTTAGAGATTTAAGCATGAATTCTCAAGATTACACTTATTGGTTTAAAACTGCTTTGCTCGAATTAACCAATCGAGATTTATTATCGGTAAGTGCTATTAAAGCCGTAATGAGTAAATAATTGGAAACCCCAAATCAATACTATTATAAACAAATTAAAATATTTAATACCATGTTTGATTTTAGCAAGTTAGCAGCAATGCAAGAACAAATGCAAGCCTCTAAACAAAAGTTAGATGGCATTATGGTAAGAGGCGAGGCAGGTAATGGCGCAGTAAAAATTGAAGCTACTGCCAACCGCCGCATCACCAATATCAGCATCAATCCTTCTATTGTAGATCCTCAAGATGTAGAACAATTAGAAGATTTACTGCTCACCGCCCTTAACCGTGTTACCGAAGCCGCTGAACAAAAAGCGGCAGAAGAAACAAGCAAAATGGCAAGTAGTATGTTGCCGCCAGGATTTAATATTCCAGGATTGTTTTAGATTTGGTTCAACTTGTTTTAAATATCTCTGAGTGTGTTCTTGATGTGCTCAGTGATATTTAAAACGATATCCTCAACTCCAAATTTAGGCTTTTACCTAGCTCCATTTAGCATGTTTCGATTTAAACAATTTTCAATTGCACAAGATAAGTGTGCCATGAAGGTAGGCACCGACGGCGTACTGCTAGGGGCATGGGCTACCTACGGATGTAAATACGAACAAGGCGAAAAACCAAAGGAAGCTTATCTCTTTTCTAAGTCCCTAAACATCCTAGATATTGGCACAGGAACCGGCTTAATTGCACTGATGCTGGCCCAACGTTTTGCCAATGCCCACATACACGCCCTCGAAATTAAGGAAGCCGCTTATCTGCAAGCAAAAAATAATTTTACCAATAGCCCTTGGCCAAATCGCCTAGTAGCACAACATATCGCTTTACAACAATTTGCCTCCCTCCCCTCCTACCAACAACATTTCGATTTAATTGTTAGCAATCCGCCCTTTTTTCAGCAATCTTTAAAAACAAAAAATACTGCCCGTAATTTAGCCCGACATGCTGATGAAACTTTGCCATTTACCGACTTAATTACAGGTATTAAAACCTTACTTTCTCCTAGTGGCTATGTTTGCCTCATCCTTCCTTTTACCGAAGCACAAACCTTTATTTCCTTAGCTAAAACGCAGCAACTTTTTCTACAAACGCAAGTAAATGTTTTTCCTAAAAAACATAAAATACCCAATCGCTTATTGCTACAATTTGGGTTTCAAAATAATCTTTCGCCTAGCAATAGTGCGCTTGTATTACGCAATCATCCTAGCAACGAATATACCGCTGCCTACCAAGCATTGACCAAAGATTTTCATCCAATGTTTTAGTTTTAAGTCGTTGTCAGTATCGTAGAAGGACCACCATAGATGCAACCCTTTTCATCAAAAAATTAAAATAGTAGTATTAATATTAAAAATCTACTTAGGAAGAAAAGCATTTCACTATCTTAAACTTTTAAATCAACAAAAAGCCTTTATGCAACTGATAAATAGTGCTTGACCGAAAAAGGCTAAGCCATTAACAGTTAGAGTGTTAGATTC
>JAHDBT010000472.1 GCA_020630215.1 Bacteroidota bacterium | reverse complement strand
TAGGGAGCAAAAGTCGCCAAAACAACCGACATGATTAACTTGACAGACCACTTAGCCAAGCCAACTAAATTAAGAAATGGATTGTAAATGAGAACGAGCAAGTTACTACATATAATTAAAAGTTTGAGTTTAAAAGAACTCAAGCGATTTGAAACCTATTTGCTTTCGCCCTTTTTTAATACCAATCCTTTGTTGGTGCAATTGTTTGGATATATTAAAGACGCATATCCCGACTTTGAGGATGCAAATCTAATAAAAGAAAAAGTATACCCAAAAATTTACCCAAACAGCAGCTACGAATCAGAAAAATTGCGATTGCTAATGTCGGCATTAACAAAACAGTTGGAAGGATTTTTAATTTATACGGAAAACGAAAAAAAAGAAATTGCACAAGACCTCACCTTACTTGATACTTACACGGATCGTAATTTGGATAAATACTTTTGGCAACATTTAAAATACACCCAACAAAAACTCAATAAAGAAGCCCTACACGATGCCAATTTTTTTAAGCATCAATACCTGCTGCAAGAGCACGCCTATCAGTTTAGTATTTATAGCAAAAGTTACCCCGTACAAACAAGTCTGCAAGAAGTCGTCGATAATTTTGACACCTATTATTTGGCGCATAAATTACGCTACAGTTGTGCTGTTTTAACAAGGGGAAATGTGCTATCGGTACAGCACCAAACATTTATGTTGGAGGAAATTATTGCAGGCGTAAAAGACAGTGGTTTTTTAAACATACCAGTTGTTGCTGCTTATTATTACCTCATTTTGTTGCTACTACACAACACCGAATCCGATTTTAGGCAGCTCCAAAAATTGTTATCCGAAAACCGCACCAACTTTCCTGCTTTAGATTTACGAACCTTGTATACCGGCATGGTTAATTTTTGCGCCCAGAAAATTAAGGAAGGTAATATGGATTATTACCAATATTTATTTGATGTATACCAAGAAATGCTCGATACCCAAATTATTTATGTAGGCGATTATATTTCGCCAAGTCATTACCGCAATATTATAAGCCTAGCCCTAAAAATAAAACCTGCCGATTGGACCAAAAAATTTATCCACGAATACAAAGATAAACTGCATCCTAATTTCCGAAAAAATGTATTTAATTACAGTTTAGCCACCTTGTATTTCTCCCTTAAAAATTACGATAAAGCTTTAACCTATTTATTACACGTAGAATTTACCAACGCTTTTTCGCATATTTCGTATAAAAAAATACTGCTACAAACTTACTTTGAATTAAACGAAACGGAAGCATTAGAATCCTTGGTGGGTAATTTTAGGGGTTTATTAAAACGCAACAAAAAAATATCGGTTAATAATGCGAGTGCCTACCGTAACTTTGTTAATTATACGATGAAATTGTATCGGGTAAAACACCATCACAATCGTGCTTATGCTTATCGTTTAAAAGTGTTGTTGAAAATAAAAATGGCTATTGAGGTATCTACTTCGGTAATTGAAAAAAAATGGTTGTTAGAGAAAGTGGGGGAGATGGAAGGGGTTTATGGGGGAGTAGACTAAATCTAAAAACCACTAATATGCACCTTCTTCCCATCCAATTCAAAAACACTACCCTTATCCTTCACCAATTTTTCTTCCCCATCTTCCGCAGCTAAAAAAGTGGCTAAATATTGTTGTACCGCTTTAGGTTCAATTTGAGGTTGGTCGCCATTACTAATTGCCTCGGTAGCGTAGGCATATAACAAATTCGGATATTGTTGAGCAAAAAGTTGCGGCGTAGCAAACATATCACAGCCAATTACTTGATCGCCACTAACAGCTATTACGCCAATTACATTAGGGGTATCGGTAAATGCATCGGCAAGGTGTTCGTTGTAGGCAGTTATTTGTTTCATAAAACCTTCCGATTGTGCAAGGTCGGTATAAGCATCGGTTTGGCTGGCAATGAGGTTGCGGTTGTTAAACTTTTCGATGGTTTGCCATACTTTTTCTTGGCTGGTATTGCCTTGCAAGCTTTTGCGGACTTGTATATTGGCTACCTGAAAATACTGATTAAAATTTTTGTAAACGCCTTTTTCGTAGCTCCAACGTCCTTTTTCTACACAAAAAACGGGGAGGGTAATGAGTTCGCTATTAGGTGCAATTACCATATCCTTGGCAATCACCCTATCCTGTTTGCCGCCTTGTATTACTTCGCCCGCCATTAAATAAACCGTATCGTTAGAAACGTTTTGTATTTGCAGCGCATTCACCGTGCCACCGTTGTTGAGTAAATAGTTTTGAACAACCTCTGGCGGTAAATTAGCATCGTCAAAAATGCTTAAATGCGGAGTTACGGTATCGGCAATTGCTGGGGAACTGCTAGGCGGAGGACTCGGAGGCACCTCCACATTACTAGGCATGTTTTGATTGGAGTTGCTTGAATTTTGTGCTAAATTTTCTTGTACATCTTCTGGGCTGCGGGCATTGGTAATGCTGCCATTAATACGGGTGTGTATAGGGAGGTTGGCATCGTTCTCGTCTTCCTCATTTAAAAAGTTCATAGTAGGTAAGGTGCCTGGTGCTTGGGTATCGGCAACTTCCGTAATCATTACTTTTTCTGATTGAATAGCATTTTGCAGATTGGTAAATGTAGGAATATCTTTGTGGGCAGCCAAAAAAGTTTGGTTGGCAATAACAGGATACAATTGTAAATGTTGATAGCTAGGGCTAGAATTTTGGTGTTCGTCGATTTTCTTTTTTTTGGGAAGCGATAAATTTTGGAGATTGTATTGTGCCACAGCAGGCACAGTAAAACAGACAAGTAGCAACAGCATTAGTGATTTCATGATATTGGTATTTGGGACAAGTTTATTTTAAACCGATTATATTTTTCCTAGTAATTGGCGGCAAATATTGGCTAGCATAAACAGGTCGTATTTGATTAATCTGGCATCATCGAACTTGAATCTGGAAGAAGATGGGGGTGTGGTAGTTAGCAAACGAAATCCTATAAAATAGCGATCCGTTTCTTTATAAATCGTTTATAAGTAAGTATTTATTATTTGAAAGGGTAATAAAAGCTAATTTTAATAACGCTTAAAAAATAAGTCCGACAATTTGTACGCAGAGATTTTGTGCTTAAACAAGGCGCAAAATGCAGCAATAGCAGCGCTATTGCGAGTATTTGCAACGCAGGATGAACGAGTGATTTTTACGCAGTAAAATAAATGCCTTTTTAGGCATTTAAACGTAGAGAACCGCTTGCGGCTGCGATGAAAAAATCAAGTAGAAATGGCGGAGTTATTATTTATGCGTTACTTATAGGTGTAAATGCGCTATTTTTTCATTATTTTTGCCCATTATGAATCTAAACCTAGATGCACAATTTTGGGAAAATAGGTATATAGAACAGCAAACAGGCTGGGATATAGGCGCAGTAAGCACGCCCCTAAAAACCTATTTTGACCAGTTAGCTAACAAAAACCTAAAAATATTAATCCCTGGTTGCGGCAATGCACACGAGGCAGAGTATTTGCATCAGCAAGGATTTACGGAGGTATACGTGCTAGATTGGTCGGCATCAGCCTTGCAAAATTTTAAAGAGCGAGTGCCTAGCTTTAAAGACGAACACTTAATTGCTGCCGACTTTTTTAAACACGAGGGCCAATACGATTTAATTATTGAACAAACCTTTTTTTGTGCCTTAAATCCTGAAAAAAGGGAAGCTTATGTGCAGCAGATGCACCAACTATTAAAACCAGATGGTAAATTGGTAGGCTTATTGTTCAACATTCCTTTAAACACCGATAAGCCTCCTTTTGGCGGTTCGCAAGCCTTATACGAACGGCTTTTTGAACCTTTATTCCATATAAAAGCGTTAGGAGTTTGTAAGAACTCCATAAAACCCCGTGCTGGGAATGAATTGTTTGCAAACTTTGCTAAAAAAATGGCTTAAAAGTTAGCAGGTTTCATTTTTCTAAGATTTTTTAGCACTTTCAAGCGGCGAAGCGAAGCGTAGCCGTCTAAATACCAGATACCAAGTACCCTCTACTCTGTACCAAGAAGTTACCTTCGCATTTATTTGCGTCTTATTCATGGTTATTAGCGAAGCACGACACAACAATAATATATACCTAATCAATAACAACATATAATGGCAAACGACGTATTGATAGATCAGCATTTTGAGCATTACAAAGTTCTTGTTGACGACATCTTTAAGCAATTACACGGTTTAACCAAAAACATCGGCAACGACAAATTATCCGACACGGTAGACGATATCCGTTCTAGATTACACGAGCCGTTTTTATTTGTAATTGTAGGAGAAGTAAAAGTAGGAAAGAGCAGTTTTGTAAACGCTTTACTACAAACCGATAAAGAGGTTTGTAAAGTAGCACCTGATCCATGTACCGATACGATTCAGCAAATTGTATACTCCGAAACCGAGTCGGTAATCCCTATCAACGAGCATTTAAAAAAGATTACCCTCCCGATAGAGATCCTCAAAAAAATTGCCATTGTAGATACGCCAGGAACCAACACCGTAATACAAGACCATACCGAAATTACCGAAAAATTTATCCCCATTTCCGACCTCGTAATTTTTGTGTTTGAAGCCAAAAACCCCTACCGTAAATCTGCTTGGGAATTTTTTGATTACATCAGCAAAGAGTGGCGCAAAAAAGTGATTTTTGTGTTGCAGCAAAAGGACCTGATGGAAGATGATGATATGGTGGTGAATTTAAATGGGGTAAAAAACTACGCCGTTAACCGTGGCATTACCAACCCTAATGTATTTGCCGTTTCTGCCAAAATGGAACAAAAAGGAATGGAAGATAGTGGTTTTACCGAAATGCGAGAATATATTAAGGAAACCATCACAGGCGGCAACAACATGCGTATGAAAATCCGCAGCCTGCTAGATACCTCGAAGCACATCATGAACAACATAAAAGATGGTGCTTCGGAACGACAAAAACAATTGGACGTAGACCAAAAATTCAGACGCAAAGTAGACAGCCTCCTAGACGGCGCAGAAAATAAATCGGATGCACAGGTGGATGCCATGATTGATGATGTGTTAAGAGAATACGATAAAATTACAGGTAATATACAAGAAGAATTTGAAGAAGGATTGGGTTTATTTACCCTCCTTAAAAGATCGTTCCGATCTATTTTTAGCGAAAAAGAAGGCCTCAAACAATGGATAGAAAGCATTACCGAAAAGCTAAAAGTAACCCTACAGCCAGCCCTAGAAAGCAAAATGCGAAACGGCGTAGCTAACATTGCCGAAAGCATCAAGCAAATGGCAGAAATTATTGATGTAGAAATCCAAAAAAACAAAGCCGGCCTAAAAAGCAACTCCCACATTTTTGGCGACATCGCCTCTCGCCGCCAAGATAAAATGGACAAACTACACGCCAACATCACCGAACTAGTAGCCGAAACCGAAGCCTACGTCAACAACGATATGCTACGAGAAAGCTCCAGCCTAGTTCCCAACCTAGCAACAGGTGGCGGTATTGCTGTAATCGGAGTTATCCTATTATCCGTAGCACATGGTGCAGTAGTAGATATTACAGGCGGTATTTTAACGGGTTTAGGCGTATTAGGTGGCGGTTTATACACCCTCGCCAAAAAACGCAAAATCATTAAAGAATTCGCCAACGAAATCTACAAAGGCCGCACCGCCCTAAAAGAAAACATGGAAGAAAAACTAGGCGTATACATCAAAGAAATCCGCACCAAAATAGACAACAACTTCCTAGAATTCGATTCCTATTTAAGCGAAGAAGAAAAAGGCATTGAAGAAGTAGTTGGGCAGTACCAAAGTATTAATGAGAAGTTTGTGGATTTGGAGAAGAAGTTGGAAATTTAG
>JAHDBT010000471.1 GCA_020630215.1 Bacteroidota bacterium | reverse complement strand
ACTACCAACTACCAACTACCAACTACCAACTACCAACTACCAACTACCAACTACCTCAAATGTTCAATAATGCCAACAAAGCTATCGGCTTTTAGTGCTGCACCGCCAATTAATCCACCATCTACATTTGGTTGGCTAAAAAGTGCGTCTGCATTAGTTGGTTTACAACTGCCGCCATATAAAATAGTGGTATTATCTGCTAGTGTTGCATCATATTGTTTAGCGAGTAATTGTCTAATATGTGCATGTATCTCTTCGGCTTGTTCGGGAGCGGCGGTTACTCCTGTGCCAATTGCCCATATAGGTTCGTAGGCAATTACCACTTGGGCCATTTGCTCGGCCGATAAGTGGAATACGCTTTCTTGTAATTGTTGTGCTACAAAGTTAAAATGTTCTTTCGTTTCTCTAATTGCTAGGGTTTCGCCACAGCAAAAAATAACTCGCAATCCATTGGCAAGGGCATGGTCTAATTTGGCTTTTAGCAAGGCATTGTCTTCCTTAAAATAAGTACGGCGTTCCGAGTGTCCTAAAATAACCGTATCGATCTCTAGCGATTTTAACATACTAGCCGAAATTTCGCCCGTATAAGCACCTGCATCTTTAAAATGGCAATTTTGCGCTCCTACTTGAATTTGTTTTTCGCCAAGTACTCGAAAAAAATCTTTTAATTTAAGCAAATAAATATAGGGCGGACAAATAACAACCTCCTGATGTGCTTGCAAACTAATTGCATTGTTTTTAAGTGCTTGACTTAAAGTTGCGCCTAGTTCAAGGGCTTCGTTAAGGTTTTTATTCATTTTCCAATTACCAGCTACTATTTTTTTTCTCATGATAGATATGTGTTATTTATTGAAGATGATTTTTGGTTATGGGTTTTTGGTTAGAGGTTATGGTTTTTGGCTAAAAATAATTAAAACGGTATAATAGCGAAATGAAGTGTAGTTATCTATATACCAACTACTAACTACTAAGCATTTTCGTTGCGATATTTTTTTGTTTTGGTAAAAATAGTGGATAACAAGTTTTTATCAACATCTTCGAAGGTTTTTTTTCTTCGAGCATATACTTTTTCGGCTGTTTCTTTAGATTTATGAAGTTGGTAAGTGCTTAAACCTTCGGCACCGCCCCAAGAAAAGGAAGGGATGAACTTAGGAGGAAAACCTGCACCAAAAACATTGGCCGATACGCCAACTACTGTACCAGTGTTAAACATGGTATTAATACCACATTTAGAATGGTCGCCCATAAACAAACCACAAAAAGTAAGTTGAGAGTTGACAAAATCTTTTTGCATATAATTCCACACTTTTACATCGCCATAGTTATTTTTTAGGTTAGAGTTGTTGGTGTCTGCACCTAGGTTACACCATTCGCCAATAACGGAGTTGCCAATATATCCGCTATGAGATTTATTGGAATAGCCTATAAATACGGAGTTATTAATTTCGCCGCCTACTTTTACATAAGGGCCTAGCGTAGTAGCACCATAAATTTTGGTGCCTTGTTTTAAAATAGCATTATTGCACAAAGCCAATCCTCGCCTAATAAGGCTGCCTTCCATAACGGTTGCATTTTTACCTATATAAATAGGACCCTCACTAGCATTTAGCGATGCACATTCTACACTAGCACCTTCCTCAATAAAAATAGCTTGGGGGTTTACCACAAAATTACTGCTACTAATAGCTTGCGATTTTCTGCCTTTGGTTAGCAATTCAAAATCGCTTTGGAGGCAAGAGGCATTTAAACTAAAAATATCCCAGAGGTAATTTACCTTTTGGTAGGGGGCATTAGGCATAATTTGTTTTAGTTCGTTTACCATTAAGCGCAATTCGCCTGTAGTTTTGTGCAATACTTGCGGAAATTTGCCCGAAATATGCACGGCAATAACAATATTATCGTGTACAATAGCATGTTGTTCTTGCAAAGAGTGTATTTGCTTAACTAGTTCTGGGTTAGGAATAACCGAACCATTAATAAACAAATTGCCATCGGTTGCAGTATTGTAAGGATATTTGTCTTGAAGGAAATCTGCTGATAGGGTAGAGGTGCTGCAATTAAGGTAGTGTTCCCACTTTTGGCGAATGGTTAAAATGCCTATCCTAATATCGGCAGTAGGGCGGGTATAGGTTAAGGGCAACAAGCGCATCCAGGTGTCGCCATCAAAAATAATCGTATTTATTTGCTTCACAAGATAAAAATTAAAGCGTACGGTTAGTTAATAAATCGGTAACACTAAGCAGTTATATTTGCACTAATATTATAAACTTACAATTAAATGAACTTGCTAATGAACTAAGCTTATAAACTGCTTGTTTAGCTAGTGTACTGCAAACATAAAAAAAGCCTCGATAAAAATACCGAGGCTTTAAAAATATATAATTTTCGCATTAAAAAATGATACTTATTAAATTAAGCATCTTTCTTTTTAAATTTAGCGTATTTACGTTGGAATTTCTCAATACGACCAGCAGTATCTACAAACTTCATTTTGCCAGTAAAAAATGGATGAGACATATTCGATATTTCTAGTTTTACTAGCGGATACTCGTTGCCATCTTCCCACGTAATCGTGTCTTTAGTGTCTGCAGCAGAACGACCTAAGAACATGTGGTCGCAAGAGAAATCTTTAAATACTACAAAACGATAATTTTTTGGATGTATTTCCTTTTTCATTACAATTCAATTGATTTTACATTCAAACTTCGGGGTGCAAAGATACACTATTTTTTTTAAACAAAAAACATCTACTGCAAGATATTTATAAAAAAATGTTTGCTAGGGAATTATTCTTTAATAAATAGCGTTTTATAGTTGTAGTATTTTTTTATGAGAACTTAGCATAATTATAAATAACTGGCGGTTAATAATTTTTGTTTAGCAAGCCGAGTTATATGATAAAGAGAAAATGTGCTAGTAACCAGTAATAATTTTATTGATTATGTAAACTTAAACGTTTTACGATGAAAACAGCAATGTGGAGGCGATTTAGTGGCGACCAAATTGAAGACATCAAAGAGGCAGTAGAGGCTACTATTATTCGCGAAAAAAAAGCAGGCCATAAGTTAAAGGTTTGTATCGGTTCCGATTCTCAAGTGTACGGTAGCGTAACAGATTTTGCGACCGTTATTGTATTTCTTCGAGAAAAGAAAGGTGGATTTATGTACATCCATCAGTCGAAATCTAAACAAAAAATGAGTTTGAAGGAACGGATGTTAATAGAAGTCTCGAAATCTATTGGTATTGCCTACGATTTGTGTGATTTATTTGATAAATACGACGTAGATATGGAAGTTCATGCTGATATTAATACAAACCCACAGTTTGAATCGAACGTTGCATTAAGAGAGGCAATGGGCTATATACTAGGTATGGGTTTTGTATTTAAAGCCAAACCCGATGCTTTTGCTAGTTCGAGCTGTGCCGATAAAATGGTTTAGCTTTTTAGACGTAATAAAATAGGACTATAAAAAAAGGCATTCTGTTAATTCAGAATGCCTTTTGTACTTTTAGTGAAAAGAAAAAAATAAACTCCACCAAGCTGTGCGATTGTTTTTTTCAAGACAAGGCGCAAAACGCAGTAATAGCGAGCTATTACGAGTATTTGTATGAACGAACGGTTTTTACGCAGTAAAATAAATATCCCTTTGGATATTTAAGTGTAGAGAACCGCTTGCGGGCATCAATAATAAGAAAAGAATAAGCAGAGTGGTGGAGTTTATTCTTTATCTTTCACTTAGATGTTTTTGTTGCTATGGTGTTGCTGTTTCTACTATATAAAGCGGTGAGCGATTATTCTTCTGGTTTTTTATTAAAAAGTGCATTGCGAATACTGTCTAATTCTGCTTTTGAGTATTTACTACTGCTAGGGCTTTTTCCTGTTGAATTATTGCTAAAGTTTATTTTTATTTCTCTTCCGCCATAATTGGCATTACCAATAACCGACTCTTTTAAACTATCATCTAATTCCACATCTCCACAATCCCCACAATCATCAGGATCGGTTGTGGCGGAATTTTCGTGTTTGGAGTGGTCTATCTTATGTCCTTCTGTTGCTAGGGTAGGTGTTGTATGTTTGTCAAATTCCAGTTTATATCCTAAAGCAATAATATCTTTTTGTAATTTTGGGGCACTTAGTATGCTTTGTATTTCAACTCCTTTTTGAGCAACTAACTTAAAGGTGTTTTCTGCTAAGTTCGATTCACATTCTAAAACGCCCTCTTGCGCCATAAAAAAGCGAACTAACTCTACTGCATTAACTACCGTAAAAGTAGGATCTTCCCCAGAGGGAGTCATTTTTTTGATGTTTACGGTGGGAATATCTTCGTCTGTAGATTGAGCTTGTGTTACACCTATTAAGGTGGTTGACAAAAATAAAACACAAGTAAATAGTGGCATCAATAAAGATTTCATAATTCTTTTTTTATAGATTTGCCAAATTGGGTAATCTTTCTGCTTGGCAAAAAAAATTTTAGCAACTACGGAAGTTAGCCAAAGGTAAAACAATTATTCTTACTTGTAAAGAAATTGAATGCTATAAACACAAATAACTGGGCAGATAATGAATTTTTATTATGGGTGCATAATGTTTGTGCAAGGTTTTTGGATATTTCCCCTCTCATATCTACATAAATTGCTATGTCAGCAGAATACAGAAAAATAATTCATATTGATATGGATGCATTTTATGCTTCCGTAGAACAGCGAGATTTCCCCGAATATAGAGGAAAACCTATTGCTGTAGGAGGCGGAAGTAAAAGGGGAGTAGTAGCCGCTGCAAGCTACGAAGCCCGAAAATTTGGGGTTTATTCTGCTATGCCTTCGGTTACGGCTAAAAGGCGTTGCCCGCATCTTATTTTCGTTAAGCCAAGATTTTTGATATATCGGGAGGTTTCTTTACAAATTAGAGCTATTTTTCACCAATATACCAACCTTGTAGAACCCCTTTCCTTAGATGAAGCCTACCTAGATGTAACCACGAACTTTAAAAAAATGCCCTCTGCTACGCTCATTGCAAAAGCCATTCGGCAACAAATAAAAGCCGAAACACAGCTTACCGCATCGGCAGGCGTGTCGTTTAATAAATTTTTAGCGAAAGTAGCCTCTGATGTAAATAAGCCAGATGGATTGAAGGTGATTACCCCCCAAGAAGCCGCCGCATTTATTGATAAACTGCCCATTAAAAAGTTTCATGGTATTGGTAAGGTTACCGCTGCCAAAATGAATAAAATGGGCATTTACACAGGCGCAGATTTAAGGCAGCGAACAGAACAAGAATTGCTTAAAAAATTTGGCAAAGTAGGCCGCTATTATTACCACATTGTACGAGGCAACGACCAACGAAAAGTACAACCCAACCGAATTAGAAAATCGCTGAGTGCCGAAAATACTTTTTTTGATGATATTACCGCCCCCGAAGACCTCCTAAATGCCCTCAAAAAAATTACCGAAACCGTAGCCGAACGCCTTAAAAAGATTGATGCGGCTGGTAAAACCGTTACCGTAAAAATTAAATATTACGATTTTACCCAAACTACTCGCAGTAAAACCGTTAATCAATATTTACAACACGCCAACGAAATTTTTCCCATTGTTCAACACCTTATACAGCATCCTGCTTGGCCAGCCAAACCTGTTCGCTTGCTAGGCGTAGGCTTGTCTAAACTCGATACCGATGAACCGCAACAATTGGGGCGGCAGTTGACGTTTGACTTTTAGTTTTTAAGTGGTCAGTAGTGAGACCGCTTACTGCGTTCGCTATCAGCGGTCAGAACGCTTCGCTGTCAGTTTTATATGCTGGCAATTTTTTGGTGTATGGCAGTTATACCATTCGTATCACTGTCAATTTTATATTA
>JAHDBT010000470.1 GCA_020630215.1 Bacteroidota bacterium | reverse complement strand
CACTAGTTAAGCTTGTTTAAATAACTAATTGAGATAATAAATTAGATATTAATTATTTTCTCAATCTTTTTAAAAGTGTAATTACTTAGCCTAGCTAGTATCGGTATAGATTAATAGATGACGCAAGTGCTTAAGAAAGGAGAAGTGAAATATATTTGCTGTGTGCAAGTTTTTTGTGTAGAAGGAATCTTTAATGTGACTTTTTGCTGTTAAATTGATAACAGGCTTCGGATTATTTCTTTTAAAGTGCTTTTCGTAAATTAAAAAAACAACACTTTTGTTTTTTTTTGCTAGATAACTAATGATTAATGAATTGATTATCATGCAATTGTCATAAAATATTTACCTGAATGCAATTTTTTTTTGCTTAAATTATTCTATTCTGTTCTATAATGTCTTTATTTATGCCTTTATGCGCTATAAAAGGCAATTTTTTGTCAAAAAAATGTTTGCGAATGCTTGTTAGTATAATTTTTCTTGTTATCTTTGAAACAACGTAAACCAAAGATTGAATCAGCACAATCGAATTAATTAATCATTTGCATTTTATTTATAAGTGTAAATAGTTAAATTTAGTTTTATGAAGATCCCTACTTTTTTTGTTAACGATCCATGTTTTATTTCTGTGGCAATGTGCAAGCTTCGAGCACTACGCTACCTTTCTTATTGTCATTCCTTGTATAGGTCTGATTATCCTTAGTTTTTCACATAGTATCCAAAATTTTTACGAGCAGCACACTCAATATGCTGGCATTGCTCGTATGCCAATTATTTGCCTTTTACAGTCAAATATATGTAGAAACACCTATTTAGATTAAGTTATCTTAATTTAAATGTGTGTTTTTGCATTATTTGATATGCTGGCTTTGCTATGCCTACTATAGTAAGGGGGAGGTGTATTTTTAATGATAATTAGTAATCAAATATATTTAATTAAAATTTAATTGTTATGAGAAAGTTTTTAGGAATCTTCTTACTGCTACTATGTCTAGGGGGTGGGATAGTTATGGGGCAAGAAGCTAAAGTTTTATCTCAAGAAGATAGGGCTTATCAAATGACCAATGCGTTGGCCGAACTGATGGAAATACCAGAGGAAAAGGTAGATGCCATTAATAAGCTGAATAAAAAAACCATCATCATGATGGATGGAGTTAGAGCAAAATACCCTAATGCAACAGCCGAATATTTGGCTAATGAGCAAATGCTCTTGAAAGAGTATAGAGATGAGCGTTTAGCAAAATTGTTTGATAATTCTTTTAGAAAAGAATTTTTGAGAACAATTGAAATTTTTGAAGTGCTGGATAGAATACGCTACCTCGAAAGTAAAGACGAATTGGTGAAGATGGAAGGAGAGGCAGAAGTTGATGAAACTGCAGAACTAAAGGCTTTGAAAGATAAAGTGGGAGACGAAATAAAACTTAGCAAAATTAGAGCGCAACTATACAGTTTCTAAAACCTCAAAAAAATTAAAACAATATTAACATGAGAACTAATATACTTTTTTTAACTGGAGTATTGCTGCTTTTTTGCATAAGTGAAACACTTTATGCGCAAGGTACTGCTCCTGGTGGTGCAACAGTACTGTCTTCAGGTGCTAATGGACCATATACAATTATAGATGGTGTTGCAACAGTAGTAGTGCCACCCGACCCATCATTATTTGGCGGAACATGTACCGCAGCTAGTCATCCTGTAGGTTGTACAGATGGATGGTTTTCTTATACAACCACAGGTTGCGAAGTCGAATTTGATTTACAAACTATACCAGCATCAAGTGACCAAGATGCGGGTATAGAAGTTTACACCTCTTCAGATGGCACTGCTACTGGAATATTTACTTCAATAGGTTGCGACCGTGACGGACCGGGCACCGGAGGTGCGCAAGTTTCAGCAGCATTGCCAGTAGGTACAACTGTTTGGATTCGTATATGGGATCATCTTTGTAATGCAGATGTAACTTTCGATATTACAGTTGGGGGGGGGAATGATGAGCCATGCGATGCAACAACATTAGCATTAAATGACACACCAGTTGTTGGAGACCTTTCTTTGTTTTGTCAAACAACTACACCTGCAGGCCCTACAGCAGGATGTGCTAATGGAGCAGTAGATGGTGGTTTTAATACCGCAAATGTTTGTGAAGATGCTTGGTATAAATTTACAGTACCTTCTGCGAGTTGCGGAAATGGTGTTTATGACATTGAAATTGATTGGTTAACAGGCAATGACGATTTATCAGTTGCTTATTATACTGGTACTTGTAGTGCATTAACCCAAATAGCCTGCGATGGTGATGGAGGTTCGGGTAACTTACCTGCTTTAGCTATCACAGAAACACCAGGAACAGATGTATGGATACGTGTTTGGGATTTTAATTGTGATTCGGATACAGAATTTGAAATAGCTATTAATGCTGAACCTGTACTCATTGCAACTGATACAGATGTTACATGTACAGTTGCTTGTGGCGAAACCATCACTTTTACTGATAGTGGAGGGCCTGGAACTTATACTAATGGTGCGATGGCTGCTGATTGGTACAGTGCTGGTGAAAACTATACTGTTACATTTAATGCCCCTGCCGGGCAATCTGTAGGAGTGTATTTTCAATTTGTCAATTCAACAGGTGTTCAACAAGCTGAAATTCAAGCACCTAATAATGGTTGCTATGTAGATTATTTGAATGTTTTTGATAGTACTGATGATATTGGTAATTATTATGGCTTAACAGCAAATTACCCACAGCCTGGTACGGTTATATCAACAGGAAATTCTTTAAGCTTTAATTTCGAATCAGACCCAGCAAGTAATGGAGAGTATGGATGGGAAGCCATTGTGCAGTGTGCACCATTACCACAAACCTTTGCTACTCAAAATGTAATGTGTGGAACAACAGCTACCTTTGATGATAATAGCTGGGCTGCTGACGGGGCGAATAATGGAGGAGATTATGGAGAAGATGAACATTTTATCGTAACCTATTGTCCTGATGATGCTAGTATGTGTTTATCTGCATTGTTCTCAGAGTTTAACTTGAATACCAATATGGATTACCTGTATATCTATGATGGTAATAGTACTAGTGCCCCTATCCTTGGCGTATTTACTGGTGGTAGAGGAGGAACAACTGCTGCACCAACTCCAACAGATATGAATACCTTAAATGCCATAACTGCAACAGTAAATAATAATACAGGCGGATGCTTAACTTTCAAGTTTATGTCGGCTAATGATGATATTTATCCAACAGAATGGGACTATCAAGCAGGTTTTACAGCTGCATTGACCTGCGAAACTTGTCGATTAGATAATGGAACTGATGATTGTGCAAGTGCAACGAATATTTCTAGTGCGGGTGTTTATTCGGCATTCAATATGTTAGCTACAGGCGATGCATGTGATTCAGAGCCTAGTATGCCTTTAGGGCTTACGGGTACTCCTGAAGTTAATGATATATGTGTTGATAATAGTGATATTACTATTCTTGAAAACACTATTTGGTATGAATTTACAGTACCTTGTGACTTATGTGTAGATTTACCTTTCGAGTTAATGGTCAATAATGTTTCTTGTCAAAATATTTCAACCTCTAATAATGGTATTCAGGTTTATTTAGCAGAAACGCCTGTTTGTGTTGATGGAGATGATTGGCAGGCAGAACATGTTTACTGTATTGATAAAATTACAGCAACTTCAGATGCTATTGATTTTGGAGATTATATTACTCCTTGTGAAACCTATAAATTAATGTTTGATGGTTTTACAGGGCAGCACTGTAATTGGGATATTGTAGTAAGTGGTTTCCCCGAAACAATTGATGCAGGAACGATTACTACTAGTGCTACCGATATTTGTAGCGGAGGTACCTCTACCTTAACCGCTACTACAAGTGGTGATGTTGAATTTGTTTTTAGCAGTACACAATTGAGTCCAACAGCCACTGATAGATTCGATATTTACAGCTTAACTGGACAACCTGTTACCGCTACAGGTGGTAGTTTAGGACAAAGCTCTAATTCTGATGGTACTACTGCAAGTATTATGGCTTCTGTTTTTCCAGCTAATACTACTTGTGAACCTATCACGTATTATGTCTATTCTGTTCTTTTAGATTATCCAGATATTAATAATGGTACAAGTGCTTCTTGTCATCCTTTTGCAGAAACATCTATAACAATCTATCCCGAACCAACAGTTGAAGCACCAGTAAATTGTTCCGTAACCCCAACCTCCACCTGTCCTAATATTACAGTAGAGTATTCTGCCGACGGAAGTACTGGTTGGACAACAACCGCCCCATCTCCTGTAATAGATGGTACAATGACCTTCTGGAGAGTATACCATAGTAGCCTTCCAGCAACTTTATTACCAGGTTGTGCTACTACTGGACAAGCAACAGCTAGTAACTGTACAACCCCCTGTATCGAGAACCCAACCATCACCCCTGTAGCAGATGTATGCGCAGGAGATAACTTCACCGTAACAGTTTCTACCTTAGCAGGCGCAACTTATGCATGGGATGGACCCTCCGCTACAAATATTTCTACAATGGCTTCGGTTACCGTAACTGGTGCTACTGCTGCCGATTCAGGAAATTACACCGTTACCGTTACAGTAGGAGATTGTACTTATGAGAGAATGGAAGAAGTGCTTGTAAATGCACTCCCTACCGCAACTATTGGAGGTGTATTAACAGTTTGCGATAGTGGCGACCCAACAACAACTACCTTAACCGCTTCGGGAGGTGGTACTTATATGTGGGATGCCGCTGCAGGTGGTGGAACAGGTGCCAGTGTAACAGTTGGCGCAGGTATGTATACCGTTACCGTAACAAATGCAAATGATTGTACCGATGAAGAAACGGTAACCGTAACAGAAATCAGTTGCGCTCCAACTTGTCCAATCATCGACTTTTCCATTGCACAACCCGATAATATCTGTTCTGGCGAATCATTTAATTTATTTGCCGTTGTTTCTGATTCCGACCCATCTTTAATTACCGATGGAGTTACACAAGTAGAATGGGTATATGATACCAATGCTTTAACAGGCGCTCAATTATATAGTGGTTCGGGTACTTTGTTAACTGCTGCTGCTATTGCTAATTCAATAGCTAATGCAACAGGCGTTTCAGGGCTACCCGCTAATACTACCTGTGATCCAATAAACTATAATGTTTATGCTCGATTAACAGGTACTAGTAGTCCTTTGGATGCTAGTTGTACGCCTTTTGCACAATCAATGATTAGGGTTTACCCTGCCATTACCGCCACCGAAACAGAAAACGCTTGTACCGTATCAGTAGATGGGGTATGTGCTAATTTTACTATCACACGAGACGATGGTGTAGTTACCAATACGTATACAGGCGCAACAGGCGATAGTGGTTCCGTATCATTTACTATTACCAATCCAATGGCTCCTGCTGCTTGTGATGAGTCAGTCGTTACTTTAGATTATACTTGCCCTGTTACAGGAACTCCAGGTATTACTATTGATAAAGATGATGCTGATGATACGGATGATACACAAGCCGTAAATCCTAACGGAACAGCCAACTTTACCATCACCGTTACTAATACGGGCGATGTTGATTTAAACAATGTAGCCGTAACAGATGTTGATGCACCTGGCTGTGATAATGTAATTGGCACTTTAACAGCAGGTTCTGCTGTAACCTATGTTTGTAGCGATCCAAATGTAACTACTGCTTATACCAATACAGCCATGGTAACTGGCGACCCTGCAAATGGCGACCCGCAGGTTGATGATATGGATGATAGTGAAGTAACCTTAACAGAACCAGCTATCACAATTGTAAAAGATGACAATGACAATACGGATGATACACAAGCAGT
>JAHDBT010000469.1:3442-5878 GCA_020630215.1 Bacteroidota bacterium | reverse complement strand
AAGTGCAAAAGATCAAGTAGAAATGACGGATTTATTTTTTATGCGTTACTAAGAAACTAACGTGTAGCAAGCGCATATTGCAACACCCAATTTACCGACTAAAAAATAGAACAATAATAATGAAGGACTTTACAAACAAAGTAGTTGCCCTTACAGGTGCAGGTTCTGGTATTGGACGAGAACTGGCCAAACAACTAGCTGCTAAAGGTGCAATTTTAGCGATTAACGATTTTAATGCAGAGACATTAAATGAAACCTACCAGTATATTATTCAAAGTGGAGGCAAAGCAAGTCAGCACGTATTTGATGTGTCGAAAAGGGAAGCAGTAGAAACTTTTGCTGCCGATATTTTAGCGCAACACGGACAAATAGATGTGGTGATTAACAACGCAGGTGTAGCACTACATACCATGTTTGTGGAGGAAGTAAGTTACGAGGAACTGGAGTGGATATTTGGCATTAATTTGTGGGGCGTTATTTATGGCACTAAAACGTTTTTACCCCATCTGTTAAACCGCCCCGAAGCCAGCATTGTTAATGTTTCGAGTGTGTTTGGATTAGCAGGTATTGCACAACAAGCCCCTTACTGTACCACCAAATTTGGCGTGCGAGGTTTCACCGAATCGCTTCGTACCGAAATGCAACGACGCTATCCGCATGTAGTGGTAAGTACAGTGCATCCAGGAGGCATTAAAACCAATATTGTTCGCAATAGCCGCACTCGCAACGAAGCAGGAAGAGCCAAGCTAACCAAAGTTTTTGATGAAAAACTAGCCAAAACAACCGCCGAAAAAGCTGCTGAAATTATTATTAACGGTATACAAAATAAAAAAGTCCGCATTTTAGTTGGTAAAGATGCAAGGCAATTGGATAGAATAATACGATGGCTGCCTGCTAAATATACCAAACTGTTTATTTGGATGCAAGGCAAAAAAGGAGTGTAGTTTTTTGTAGCAAGTATTTTTGTAGAAGGTAGAACGTATTGATAATTGTGAAAAAGCATTTAAAATGAAAAATCAACTACTATTTGTTTTAATAATTTTACTAGGAATAAGTACCAATCTCCTAGCACAAAACACCGAAAAAAATATGCGTACAACTAGCAAAAAAGCAACGCTCATTTATGTGGGCGATCCCATGTGTTCGTGGTGCTACGGTTTTGCTCCCGAGTTATCTGCGGCCATCAAACAGCTAAACGATAAAGTGGAGGTGCAATTAATAATGGGAGGCTTGCGTCCGTATAACACCGAAACAATGGGTGATTTAGGGGACTTTTTAAAAGACCATTGGCAACATGTAGCAGAAGCAAGTCAACAGCCATTTAACTACGATATTTTAAGCGATACCAATTTTGTATACGATACCGAACCACCATCACGAGCCGTATTAGTAGTACGAAAACTAAAACCAGAAATGGAATTGCCTTTTTTTAAAGCCGTACAAAAAGCCTTTTATGCCGATAATAAAAATACGCACGATGTAGCAACGTATACCGAAATTGCGAAAACCTATGGTATTGATGCTGCCAATTTTAAAGCCGAGTTTGAGTCGGAAGCAATGAAACAAGCAGTAAGAGACGATTTTGCGAATGCTGGCGAAATGGGTGTGCGAGGATTTCCGACCGTAATACTACAAAAAAACGAGAAATTGTTTTTAATTTGCAACGGCTACGCAAAAGCTGCGGAAGTAGTGAAAGGTGTAGAGGAATTGTTGGAAAGATAGTTGCTATTTAGCATATAGGTTTTAATCGAAGTAAATAGCTCACGGGTCATTGAGCGTAGTCGAAATATTAGGGGAGCGAGCTCGAAGGTAAGAAAAAGGCTTGTTTCGATGCAGCATAGTAACGAAAAATAAAAGAAAAAAATGAACATCGAATTAGTAAGAGAATATTGTTTGGTTAAGAAAGGAGTAACCGAAGGGTTTCCATTTGGGGAAGGTGTTTTGGTATTTAAAGTATTGGGTAAAATGTTTGCCACTTTATCTTTAAATGTACCCAGTTCCATGAACCTAAAATGCGAACCCGAATACGCCTTGGATTTACGAGACCAATACAATGCCATTAAACCAGGTTACCACATGAATAAAAAACATTGGAACACCCTAGCACTAGTAGACGAGGATTTTACGCCAGAACTATTATGGCAACTCATCGACCATTCTTATGAGTTAGTAGTAAAAGGACTCAAAAAAGCAGATAGAGAAAAATTAAAAATTACTATTTAGCATTCGCTAAATAGTAGTATAAAGTAGAAAGTACGCTTCGCTTTTGGTAGAAAGAGGGCTTCGATTTCGCTATTTGCTCGGTAGCTTTTTAGTATCTGCTAATCCATTACTTACAAAGTGAGCGTAGCGAGTAGTCTTTCTACCTTACACTAAAGTACTTTTACTTGTTGCTAAATAGTAACAAGTAAAATTAAGTTAACTACCAAATACCAA
>JAHDBT010000469.1:0-3342 GCA_020630215.1 Bacteroidota bacterium | reverse complement strand
TACCAATATGCTAAGTATTAATCCTAGAGAAACACCCATAGCCGATTTACATCAATATTTGCTAGGAGCCGTTGCACCTCGTCCTATTTGTTTTGCGAGTACCATTAGTGAAGATGGAACGCCTAATATTGCACCCTATAGCTTTTTTAATGTGTTTAGTTCTAATCCACCAACGGCCATTTTTTCTAGCAACCGCACGGTAGCCAATAACACAACCAAAGATACTTTAGCCAATGTACAAAGTGGGGGCGAAGTCGTTATTAATGTAGTGAACTACAATATTGTTCGTCAAATGGCTATTGCAAGTGTGAGTTATCCTGCCGAGGTAAGCGAGTTTGAAAAAGCAGGATTAACCCCCATTCCTTCCGATATTGTAAAACCATTTAGGGTAAAAGAATCACCCGTACAAATGGAATGTAAAGTAACTAAAATACAAGCACTAGGAGATGGTCCAGGTGCGGGCAACCTCATTTTTTGCGACATCGTACGCATCCACATTAACAAAGCCGTGCTAGATGAAGAAGGTAAAATAGATCCGCACAAAATTGATTTAATGGGGCGTATGGGACGTGCTTTTTATTGTCGTGCTGCTGGTAATGCTATCTCCAAAATTTTTCAACCAGTTCCCAAAATTCCAATTGGTTTTGATGGGCTGCCCAAAAGTATACGGCAAAGTACCATCCTAACAGGCAACGACCTTGGGCAACTAGCAGGATTACTCACTTTTCCTGATGCTAGTACCATTGAAACCGTAGCCCAACAGCATAACCTAGCCACTTTGCCAGCTAAAGAAATGCTGCCAACACCATTGCATCAAAAAGCCAAAATATTAATTGCAGATAGCAAAGTAGTAGAAGCAATGTGTTTGTTATTGTATGCTGATAAGGCATAAGTGTAGTCTAGCGAACAGTATTTTTTTGGCTTTGGAAACTATTAGTAAGCATAAAGCGTTTTATATAATGTATCCTCAAAAGGATAATTGCTGTTATGTAAAATGACAAAATAACCATAGTATATGTTTTTCACGTAAGGAATCTTAAACCATTCCTAAGTATATTAATCATAAGTTTAGCAGTCTTCCAGTTATTGACAGGCGTTAAGAAGTTTGGAGTAATTCAATTTTCTATTATTTGGTGATAAGTCGTTGGTCATATTATATGGGAGACTGTTTTTTTATGCACTTTACCCACGCTCAATACACGCTAGTAATCTTCCTGTTTTCTCCTTTTAAAAAACAACATCCTACCCCAAAGCGATTTCTTTTATAAAGAAAAGCAAAAAATAAAATGCCTAATGTTTTTAAGCTACCATTAAAATCACTAAATTGATGGCTTAAAACTTTGTTCATACTTTTATACTGGCAGCAGATATAGCTACGATTTAGGTTGACTGCTAAAAAAATGGCTAATTATGCACTAAAAACAAGGCAAGTATTAAACGCTTGCCTATTTTGAGCATCCATAAAAGTATGACAAAACAAATCTATCAAAACAACACTATTGAGTCGCTACATAATATGATGACTGTTAAGAAAACTTATGAATTTAATCCCGAAACAGACCTGATTGGTAAAGGCGGATTTGGGAAAGTGTATAAGGCACAAGATGTGAACTTAGACATGGTAGTTGCTATTAAGAAATATACTGGCGATTTACCTGCTAAGTACAGCCTATTTGAGGAAATTAAAAGAGTGATTCAATTGAATCATCCTAACCTAGTGCGCTACTACGATGCCTTTGAATTGGAAGAAGCTTCTATGTTTGGAGATCGTACACAGGTAGGTGTAATGGAGTATATTAATGGAGGCGATTTAACGGGCTTTATTAAAAGTAATCCTAGCGAAGCATTGCTCACCAGTGTTTTTGAAGGGATTATGCATGGACTAAAATACTTGCACAGCAAAAATATCATCCATCGTGATTTAAAACCCGAAAACATACTTATTAAAAAAGAAAATGGCAAGTTGATTCCTAAAATTGCCGATTTTGGTATTAGTAAAGTATTGGACGAAGGGCGTGGTGATTCGTCGTTGGTAATTGGTTCTATTGAATATATGGCTCCAGAGCAATTTAACATTGTTCGGTACGGTAACCAACGTCAATTACATACCAACTTAGATTTGTGGTCATTAGGTAGTATTATTTATGAAGCTTTTAGTGGCGAAACTCCTTTTGGGAAAACAAAACAAGGTTTTTCGCGCGATGAGATTATGCGTAATATCCTAGAAAAAGATTTGACAGATATTGATAAGGTACCAGAACCTTTCCGCCAAATAGTGCGCCGTTGTTTAGTGCGTAAAGCCGACGACCGTGCTCAAAATGTAGATGAGTTGTTAACTATTTTATATGGGGGCGAAGCTTATCACGAAACAAGTTCTGGCTTTACTGCTGGGCCTGTTACCAATGTGCTAGACAACTCTAACCATACCGCCATTTTACCCAACAACCAACAACACACTCCAAGACCTAACAAAGGAAATGTATCACCTAAAGGTGGCAAACATACACCTCAAAAACCCATCTTTAAAGACGGTTTTCGCTTGGTTTATTTATTGCCTTTTATAACAGCTATTGCAAGTCATACGTTTTTTAATAGTAAAGTGGCTTTATTTGGCAATCCTGTTCCAAAATACATCCTTTTTTCGGCCGTATTTTGTGCTGCCATGATGATAGTAAATACTTTTGGCATTTTTTCTCGTAAAATTAAAGACTTTGAGTGGTCTTCCTGGCTCATTTCCTATGGCGTAGCAGGATACTATTTAGGGGCAAGCATTCTTATTTTTATTTTTGGGAATATAGATGGAATTATTTTTAATTTTGAGAAACACTCCTTTGCTAAAATCTTTCCGTTGGTTGTAATTGGTGCGCTTACGTTGTTGATGTTATTCCGCATTACCAAATTAAAATGGGCCGAAGTATTGGTCAATTACATTGGTTATTTCTTTTTTACCTTCCTTTTAGCAGGCGTACTAATTGCTGTTCCTAGCTGGCAAACATTAGTAGGTGTACTAGGATTATTTTCGGTAGCTGGCGCAGGTTTTCTCTTTTGGCAATCTAAACGCAAAACAACATAAACATTATTTCTTTTCATTTCAATTAGCAAAAGCGATAAAACAAAATCGGCCATTATAACAATAATGGCCGATTTTTATTTTTACCCTGAAATAGTATTATATCGGATGAGTTTAGTCCGTTATCTTATCCCATGTTGATATTGTAGTCCCTAATAAAAAAAAATATAATGTATTTCTATTGAAACTTTGTAATACCTCGGCGTTAGCAGGTAAAACAATTTAGCGATTTAACAGTTTAATATTAAATGTAAAGTGTGGGGGACTACATA
>JAHDBT010000468.1:2777-5882 GCA_020630215.1 Bacteroidota bacterium | reverse complement strand
TTTTTATAGGATGACGATAGGTGGTATTCATTTAGAATTTAGGATCGAAGATTTAAAAATTTTTATAGGCTGACGCTAGGAGGTATTCATTTAGAATTTAGAATCGAAGATTTAAAATTTTTATATGCTGATGGTTGGGATTTTTAATTCTACAATGCTGGTCATCTCTACGAGATTTTTTTGGATGCATTACGTTTTCCCTGGAATGAATTCCAGGGTTACAAGGTCGGTCATCTCTACGAGATTGCTGAATTTGATGATTGATTATTATTTGGAATTTGAGCTTTGAGAATTGATTATTAAAAATTTGATCATTAAAAAATCCAGAAAAAAAGAGCATTTTCTCTACGAACTGTTATTATTTTTCTACCTTTAAATTTTGTACCCAATACAAGGGAACTCCTATGGCTTGTATACTGTTGACTAATACCAAAGCAAGACCCATAATCCGTCCATTAAAAATTAATCATGCGACATTATCAGAAAGATAAGAATAAGATTTTTTTATACCCTAAAGATATTAAAAGTAAATTAGAGTTCGATAAAATTCAGGAATTGCTGCTTGAAAAATGCAGCAGTCCACTAGGGCAGGCATATGTAAACCGTATGCAGATGACTAGTGAGGCAGATAAAATTCAAACCCTCCTCCAGCAAGTGCATGAGTTTAAACAACTTGAAATGTTTGAGGAACAAAGCTTCCCTATTGAGAACTATTTGGATGTGTCGGCAGAGGTAAAATATTTAAATATTGCCAATTCTGTTTTAAATGAACAACAGGTATTTCGCATTTACCGAGTACTTATTTCTACCAACAAAATTTTACAGTATTTTAAAGGTGGCAGCAACAACGAAAAACCCGAAACATACCCAGCTATATTCCAGTTAATTAAAGAATTATCTATTAACAAACCTTTAATTAATGCCATTAAGGATGTACTCACCGAAGAGGGATATGTGCGCTCGGATGCATCTAAAGAACTGGTGCGAATACGCCGAGCCATTACGTCTTTACACCGTGATATTGAACGCAAATTTAACGCCCTACTAGGCGAATACAAACGCAACGGATGGCTGACCGACACATCGGAAAGTGTACGGGGTGGAAGGCGTGTGCTCTCGGTTACTGCCGAGCATAAACGCAAAATCAAGGGGATTATTCACGATGTATCTAGCACAGGAAGCACTACTTTTATTGAGCCAGATGCGACCCTACAGATTAACAACGAAATTGTAGAGTTTCAGCAAGCAGAACGGCAAGAGATTTACCGCATCCTTAAAGAGCTAACCAATAGAATTCGCCCTCATACCGAAACCATTCAGCAATACCAACGCCTACTAGGATTGTTTGATTTTATACGTGCCAAAGCCTTGGTTGCTATTGATACCAATTCTTTTATGCCCCGACTTTCTAACGATAAATCGGTAGAAATTTTTAATGCTCGACATCCTTTGTTATTTATAAAAAATAAAGCCTTAAAAAAGGATGTAGTTCCCTTAAGTTTTAGCCTCTCTATTGCCGAACGTATTTTGCTAGTGAGTGGACCTAATGCGGGGGGTAAATCGGTGATGCTAAAAACGGTGGGCTTAATGCAAATGATGTTGCAAACGGGAATGCTCGTGCCTTGCAACGACAACTCTATCATGAGTATTTACAATAAAATATTTGTAGATATGGGTGATGAGCAATCCATCGAAAACGATTTGAGTACTTATAGTTCTCGCCTAAAAAACATGCGTTATTTTACCGAACACGCCAATGCCAAAACCCTCATTTTAATAGACGAATTTGGCTCTGGAACCGACCCTTCTTTAGGCGGACCTATTGCCGAAGCGATTTTAGAATATACCAACAAAAAGTTTTGTTACGGCATTATTACGACGCACTACTCTAACCTAAAAGTTTTTGCCACCAACACCAAAGGCATTTTTAATGGCTGCATGACCTTTGACCACAGAAACCTAGCCCCACAATACAAACTAGACGTGGGGAAACCAGGCAGTTCGTTTGCATTTGAGTTAGCAAGTAAAAGTGGTTTAAACAAGCAAATTATTGAAGCCGCCAAATCGAAAGTAGACCGTGACTACAAAGAATTTGATGAGTTGTTGACATCTATGCAAAAAGAAAAACAAAGCATTGTGGAGCGAGAACGCAAGGCTGCAAAACGAGAAAAAGAATTATCGGATTTGCTGGCTTCCTACAATGTAAAAAAGGAAAGTTTAGAAAAAGAACGCAAAAAAATTCTGCTAGAAACCCAAGAAAAAGCCCACGCCTATTTAAGCGATGCCAACAAGCGGTTCGAGAATATGGTACGGGAATGGAACGAGAATAGAGGCGAGAAAAAAATCATTAAAAAAATAAAAACCGAAATAGAACAAGACAAAAACAAGTTGAGCCAATCTATTGAGGAAATAAAAGACAAGATTTTTTACCGCACCAGCGAACGCCCCGTAGCCGTAGGAGCCTCTGTACGTTTACACGACGGCAAGGAAGTAGGCGAAGTGCTAGAAATAAGAAACAACACCGCCATTGTGCAGTTTGATATTTTAAAGACCCACATTAAAGTAAAAAAACTATTAGTGGTAGAAAAAGTAGAAGAAAAAAAATCGGATTACCAACCTGGTTACACCTCTTACTACAACACCATGGAAGCCCGCAGCGAATTTGAAAGCAATATTGATATACGAGGCATGCGCCGAGACGAAGCCCTCCGCACCATTGAAGAATGGATAGACAAAGCCATTGTATTTAACATGGAAGAGGTAAAAATTATTCACGGCATTGGCGACGGCATTTTACGCCGCAGCATTAGAGATATGCTTAGACGGGTGCGAGCTGTAAAGGCGGTACATGATGAAGATCCACAGTATGGCGGGCAGGGCGTTAGTATTGTGGAATTACAGTAACTTTTTAGTGGTCAGGAGTCAGAACGTTCGCTGTGCTCACTGCCAGTAGTCAGTTGGTTTTGTAGAGACTTTTAGTTTTTACCTATTAAATTCCGTGCATAAGTGGCAGAAAATATATAGACCGCCTTTATTTTAGGAACTTTAACAAGCCAATCAAAATTTATAAATCCACAATCGTTAGCATAGCAAAAATTTTAAATT
>JAHDBT010000468.1:0-2677 GCA_020630215.1 Bacteroidota bacterium | reverse complement strand
ATTTTAAATTTTAAATCAATTTTAAAAATGTCCTCATCACCCAATTATTTTGAGTTTTACGAACTCCCCCTCTCCTTCTTACTGGACGAAGCTGCTTTAAAAAAGCAGTTTTACCGTTTAAGCAGGCAATACCACCCCGATTTTTTTGTGCAAGCCTCCGAAGCAGAACAAGAAAAAGCCTTGGAGTTATCGACCTTAAACACGCAAGCCTACAAAGTGCTTTCGCAAGAGGACGGGCGCATTAAATACCTATTGCAATTAAAGGGAATGCTAGAAGAAGGAGAACGTTACCAACTTCCGCCAAGTTTTTTAATGGAGATGATGGACTTAAACGAAACCCTAATGGATTTGCAAATGGAGGATGCGCCAGACCTAGCACAATTGGCAAAAACGCAGGAGGCGGTAACAAATCTTAGCCAAGAACTAGCCAACAATATTGCCCCCATCCTTAAAAACTACGTTGATACGGACGATAACAGCCCCAAACAGCAGGCAGATTTAAAAAAAGTAAAAGAATATTACTATAAAAAGCGGTATTTGTTGCGTATAAAAGAAAGTTTAGATAAATTTGCACACTAGGACGGGGCAAACATTTTTTTTAGCAATCAGCACCACAATATTCTTACTATTTATTAGTACATTTAATGCCCTGCCCAGATGGCGGAATTGGTAGACGCGCTGGTCTCAAACACCAGTGATAGCAATATCGTGTGGGTTCGAGCCCCACTCTGGGCACTTTTAATGTATATCTTTTTGATTTTCAGGAAGAAATAAATAACAAAGAGACCTTAACCATACTTAACTAAGGTCTCTTTTTTTTTACTTTTTTAACCTATTGTTCTATTTGAGAAGGATTTGCTATCCTAAACTTTAGAACAATGGAAAAAAAAATCTTTTTCAAAATCTATCCATCTGATTATAATCTTAATAAAAGGTGGTTTCTTTACTATAGGCTCGATAACAAGAGATATAAGGTTTATGGCTACATTAATCGATATAAAACCGTTACAGAGCGTTTAAACTACATTGAGCTGCTTAAAGAAGAAACTTTACGACAGCTCCAATCCAACCAAGTTGAGAAGGCTGACCCTGCCGATTTTGCTACTTTAAAATTTGAACTTACCCGAATCATCCAAAATAAGGCGATTAGGCTTCGCCCCAAAACCATCGCCTCTTATAGAAGCGTTGTTAAACTATTTTGTGAGTTTTGCGATGAAGACTCCCTCGATAAGATTTTAACCGACCATATCAACCTGTATATTCAACATCTGCACCACAAGGCCTATAATCCAACAACCATCAATTTTCATACTGCCACCCTAAAAACCTTATTTGCTTGTTTAATGGCAGAGCATGTTATTTGGAGCAACCCTTGTAGTGGCATTACAAAGCTTAGGGAACACCGCCAAGGCTACGATTACTTTAGAAAGCATCAACTGACCTTAATTAAGAACAAATTGCCGCAAATGGACTCCCAGCTATGGCTGGCCTGCCAAATGGTGTACTATTGTTTTTTACGACCTAAAAGTGAACTGCGATTTTTGAAAATTGGAGATATTGACTTGCACGATAAGAAAATATTGGTAAGAGGGGAAATTGCTAAAAACCATAAAACTCAATATATTGGCATACCCGAACCATTAGGGCTACACTTAAAAGAGCTAGACATTTACAACTATCCATTTGATTTTTTTCTGATTGGTAAGGATGGACACCCTGGTCCCGTGCCACTTGGGCAAAATAACATGGCCAATAGGCATAAAAAAGCCATGATTAAATTAAACCTAGACTGGCAAAAATTAAAACATTATAGCTGGAAACATACAGGTGTGGTGAACTTTGCTAAAAATGGAGGAAATTTAAAAACTTTGCAGCTACAATTAAGACACCATAGTTTGGATATGGTGAATATTTACTTACGCCGTTTGGGTATTATGGACTGCGATGATATTATCTACGAGTTCCCCGCTATATAAACAACTACCCAACCCAACCCACTTGTACAAGCCCCCTACCCCTTAAAAATGCCTCCTACATCTCCTACATTGCCTACAAAGCGCATAAAACCTTGTTTATGAGCGTGTTAGCTTGTAGGAGGCTGCTCCTACATGTGTAGAAGTGTAGGAGCGAACTTCTACATTTTGGGTAAAAATGGGGGTTTTGGTAGTTGAAATGGGGTGGGGAATGTATTTTTGTTTTATTTTTGAGAAAAAAAAACAAGTAGTTATGAGTGGTGTTTTTAGAAGAATAGGCTATGATATTCTATTGATTTTAGCCTTATAAGGGGGTGGTGCAAAGGTAGCACATTGTTTAGGTTAAGTACACAAACAAATGGTATATCATTAAAAAAGAGAAGCCCAATAATAAAAATATTATTGGGCTTCTCTTTTTTTATAGGATTTCTTTATTTCCAAATTTCATCAGTTAAAGTATCGTACTTTCTAAGTTTGTAAAAATCATTAAAATCGTTAGCCTTTGTAGCTGGAAATTCTATTTCTATTTCGTTTGTTATTATTTTGATGATTTTATTGCCAAGCTCTTCCTTATACTTGCCTCGCATGGCTTTTTCGTACCAGTTAATTAAATCGTCTTCTGTAATAATGGCTTGAATTCTTGACTTCCAACCAATTTGATTGAGTAGGGATAAAATAACCCGTTCTTCTGCTTTTTTGCAAAC
>JAHDBT010000467.1 GCA_020630215.1 Bacteroidota bacterium | reverse complement strand
ACTTAGCTTCCTGGGCTTGCTTTTGAGCCAATAAATCGCAATTAATAAGGATGGCGATATTCATAAAAAACAGGGAACCAATTTTGTCAACTTCAATTAAATCGGCCATTAAAATGTTTAGGGCAATGGCTAGTAGCGAGAGGAGTACCGTCATTACAAACGCTTTGTTGTTTTTGCCTTTTTGTTGGTGGTAAATTTGTTCTCCTTTTATAAAAATGCCAATAATCAGCATAAAGAAAATAATTAAGCCAATGAGTCCTTGTTCTACCAACACCATTAAAAAGTAATTATGCACGCCCGATTTTTCGGGGTTGTCGCTCACATAAGTTTCAAAAGTGCTGAGGGTATAGGTTTGGTAAAAGTTGTAAAAATTACCTGGTCCAAAGCCCGTGTATAAATTATCGGGAATCATACGCACGGCGGCCACCCAACGGTAAATGCGCTCCATAAAGGATACATCTTTTCCTGCAAAAGTAGCAGATAGGTGGTCGTTAAAACTGTTGTGGTAAATGGTCGTTTCGTAATCGGGAGCTAGGTCGAGCCAACGGTTATTGGCGGTATAATAGCCTATTCCTACAAACAACAATACCAAGGAAATGAACACAATACCTTTGGTCCATTTTTTTTTAATCATCCAATAAGCAATCGGCATTAGCAATAGTGCAACATAGGCTGCCCTAGTCATAGCAAGTGCAATACCTACAATTATTACTGCAATACTCATCTTTAAAAACAAGCTTACCAAACTTCCTTTTTTGTACCATCGCAACGCATATATCATAAACGGAAAAAATACCACCAACATCACCGCATAATTTACATGATTTCTAAAAAAGGGCTGCATAGCTCTATTGGCTTCGTGAAAACCAAAATCCTTCATGGCATGGTTGTAAATGGTGTAGCAAACCGTAAAAATTAGCGGAATTAAAATGCACCAAAAAGGGGTTTTGTAGTCTGCCTCCTTTTTAACAAATAAAGATGTTATATAAGTAAATGATACAACATACCACGTTTTGGCGAGCAAAAACTTAAAGGAAACAAAAAACATTTGGGAGTAAAGTGCTGCTATTGCTATCCAAAATAAATGCAAGAGCAATAGGCGGGTAATGGTATGACTAAAAAAACGCCTATCAAACACCTTGGGGTTGGCCATTGCATATAATACTCCTAAGAAAAGGAGCAGTATCATGAGGGGTTCGGTAGGCAAATCGGTTGCATAGCCTCCGCCTACTTCAAACTCGATAGAGAGGGGTAAGCAGCACAGCAAAAGCAAATAGGTTGCCTTAAAACTTTGTACCACAAACATAGCTGCTAATAAAAAAACTGGCACTAACAATAAGGCGTAGTTTTGCGTAGCAGATGCCACCAAAACGGTAGATAGCGTAAGAATGCTAAATACCGTAAAGACAATGTTTGGGCTAATATTTTTAAGGAAACGGGTCATTAGGCAATTGCTTATGATTCGGCAGTAACGTTAAAATCTTTAAATTTTTCGATAAATACAGCGGCAAAACACATAATTAATAAGGTAAGTAAAGTACCCGTCATTACAATAATCGAGCGTACAGGCTTGTGTCGCTTTACGGCAGGCACTGCCGACTCGATGATATACATGGTAGAAAAATTTTGGTTTAGCCCTGCTTGATGTTCTTCGTAAATGGTATTTAAACTACTGTATTTTCCATAGGCGGTTTCTACCATACTTTCCATCATATTAATATTTACCGTATCTTCAGGATCTCGTTTAATCATGTTTATGAGACTGTCTTTTAAAAGGGCTAAATTATCTTTTCGCTCTTTTACATTTTGCTCATAAATTTTAATCATGTCGCTTTTTTTCTCCATAATAATCTCCTTGTTCAATACATCCAAACGACTTAGCACATCGTTGGCCATTTCGGCGGCAAATACAGGCTCTTTATCTTGCACTTCTATACGCAACATGCCCTTAGATGTTTTTAAAACCTTGCAATTTTCTCGTAGTTTTTCTTTTACATAAAATTCCTTTTGAGGATTGTTTTCTTCTATTTTATAATGCTCATACAATTTGTATTTATCTATTAAGTAGTTTTCCAAGCCTCTCGATTCTGCTAGGGTAAGCACCCGGTTCATATCGTTGCCACCACCAAATAGATATACTGGGTTTTCGCCTACTTCGGTACGGAAAAGGCTGTTCCTATCAAATATATGTGGGTTGGCAGTTAAAAAGGTAACATGCGATAAGTAAACTTCGGGGAGGGTAAAGGAAACAATGGCACTGCCCATAGCTGCTAAAATGCTTGCTATTGCAATAGGTTTCCACCATTTAAGGAGTATGCGTATTAGTTCTTCCATTTATAGAGGGTGTTTTTTAGTAGTCAGATCATTCGCTTCGCTCGCTGTCAGCAGTCAGACCGCTAAGTTGTCAGTTTTATATGCTGGCGTTTTTTTAGTCGTCCGCTTTTATGCTGACGGGGGTACAAAGGTAACAAAAAAAAGAGGGGGTAAATGTTTATTTTCCCATACTTTTTAATCTTGATGATAGACAATTCTTTAGCGTTGTTTTACTAGTTGTATAAGCCCTTTAATATCAAGCAGTTTAAAAACAATAGCTGCGCCTACATTGGCAACTAGTGCAAGGCAAAAAGCTAATTGCCAAGTACTAATAATAGCTTGGTGGGCGGCTAAGTAGGCAATAAGGATGCAGGCAAGGGTAAATAAAACTACCTGTACAATTGCTCGTACACTTATGGGCAATGCTAGCACTTTTATGGCCACCACAATATGTGCCAATGCTACTAGGTACTGTGTAATAAAAGTTACTTGCGTTGCGCCCAATGCTTGGTACTGTGGAATTAAATAATAATTGAGCACCACGTTTAGCAATACGCCCGAAATGGCTATGGCATTTAAGGCCCATAAGCTGCCATTAGCAGTTAGCAAGGTACCATAAATATACACCGATGAAATAGCCATAAAGGACAAAATTAAATAACCAAAAATAGTTGCATAGTAGGGCGTAGCATCGTGGTAGAGCCATTCCATAATGGGCAGCTTAAAAAAGAAGCAGCTTATAGCACCAATGGTTGCAAAGGCATACAAAGTTTTTGCACTAAAACGTACTAATTGTGTTACCTCCGACTTATTTTTTTGCTTAAGCATACGGGCAAACATCGGTAACAAAATGGTAGCAAATAAAACGCCTATCATATTTACTGCATCCAACAACCTATAGGCCGCCGCATAAATGCCTGCTTGTGTATCGCCTATTTCCTCGGGCAATAAGGCGGCAATCATTACGGCATCTATTCGGTTGTAAATACTCATGAGTAAACCTAGCAGCGCAAAGGGGTAACTTTTTTTTAAAATGCGGAAGAGCAATTCATTGTCCCACTTAAAATGCCATTGTTTTATTTGTTTAAATACCCAATAGGCACTTACTAAAAAGGTAATACCAAAAGCAATGGTTTGGGCGTAAATAAAATGAGCTATGGTAAAAGGAATGCTAGGAGGAAGTAGCGTTCCCCAAAGCAAAAAGGCACACATAATTATCATAAGGCTGCGGTCGAGAATAGAGACGACGCTATCGCGCCTAAAGAGGTGTAAGCCTTGTAAATTGGAACGGAAATAAAGGATAAAGGAAATGAGTATTTGGTTGATGCACATGAGTAAGAGCCAATGCCAAGGGAAGGGTTTGAAGTAGGTAAAAGCCATGCACAAAAAAATATAGAGTACTGCCAAGCCTAGTTTTATGAGCAAAATATTGGGCAGGTAGCTGGCCAATTTTTCGGGGCTGCGAGCAATTGCCCGATTGTTGAAGTTGTTAATGCCAAAATCGAGGAGGATGTGAAATAAGAACGTGTAATTGAACAAAGCAAAGTACAATCCATACTCGGCTTCTCCTACGGTGTTTTGCACACTGCGGTCGATCCCGAAAATCCATAAGGGTTTTACTATCAGGTTAACAAAAATTAAAAAGGAAAGGTTGGCAATAAAACTGCGATTCATATTTATTGTTGAAGACGTAAAAACAAATACCTATTTCCCCTTTTGTTGTTGCTGCCACAATTGATTAAACGATTTTTTTGGTAATTTAGGAATGTTTCTTCTTTTTCCCCACGAGTTTTTAAAGATGAGTTTGAACAATAGGTTTTTAATACCGCTGCCACCTCTATTCATATTTTTACGACTGAGCATAGCTTTTTTCCAAATCTTCCAGCTCATATTTTCTGCGGTATCGTTTAGGTTTTGTTCCATACTGTCTTTACGATTGTAGAGCAGCATATTGTGCAACTGGATATTTACGGGGCAACTCTCTGTACATTTACCACACAAAGACGAAGCCTGACTGAGGTGTTGATACTCATCTCGGTTTTTCATGTTGGGTGTAATTACCGAGCCAATTGGACCGCTGTAAGTTGTGCCGTAACTGTGTCCACCAATGTTTTTGTAAATAGGACAAGCATTTAAACATGCGCCACACCTAATGCAATAGAGCGATTCTCTTTTTTTAGGATCGGCTAGGATGTCGGTACGGCCATTGTCTAGTAGAATAACGTACATTTCCTCGGGTCCATCGGTTTCGTTTGCTTGGCGTGGGCCTAGTAGCAGGGTGTTGTATACCGTAAGTCGTTGCCCAGTACCAAAGGTAGATAGTAGGGGCCAAAAATGGGGTAAATCGTTAATGGACGGAATCATTTTTTCGATGCCCACAATGGCAATATGTATACGAGGATAAGCGGTGGTGAGTCGGGCATTGCCTTCGTTAGCAGTAATAGCAATTCCGCCAACATCCGATACTAAAAAGTTGGCTCCTGTAATACCTACGTAGCTGCTCAAATATTTTTCTCGCAGTTCTTTGCGAGCAATTAAGGTGAGTTCCTCGGGCGATAAGTTGGGGGCGGTTTCTAGTTTCCGGTGAAACAAATCGGCAATATCTTCCTTAGATTTGTGCATGGCAGGAGTAACAATATGATAGGGTTTTTCGCCTGCTAGTTGCACAATGTATTCTCCGAGGTCGGTTTCAAAAACTTTTATATTTTGTTTTTCTAAACGTTCATTCAATTCAATTTCCTCGGTTACCATCGACTTTGACTTAACGACGGATGTAGCCCCCGATTCTTTCACAATTTTATTAATTACCTCCATTGCATCATCGGCAGTTGAAGCCCATATTACCTTGCCGCCTCTGCTAGTAAACACCCGTTCAAATTCTAGGAGGTAATAATCCAAACGCTCCATAGTTTGCCACTTAATATTTTTGGCTTTTTTGCGTGCTAATTCCAGCTTGCCCTCTGCATACTGCTGTTGCCCCTTTGCTACCGATTTATGGTATTTGTCGATATTAAAGTTAATGGTTTGGCGATGTTTGGTATCAAAAGCCTTTTTTTCGGCATCGTTGATAAATTGGTCTTTTACACTCATGAATGGTGTTGAATTGTTTTACAAATACAAATAGAAATAAGCCCTCGGAACATTTTTACAGCGGTGATGTCGGTCATCCCTACGGGATTTCAACCTTATCTACACTTTACATGCTGCCTAGAAAATGCAAAATAATAAATTGGTGACAGTATATAATCAAACATTAAAAATTCCTAGCGGCAGCATATGAAAAATTCTAAATGTCCAATCTTCGATCTTAAATAAAACCCTACTAGTGACTCAAAACCTAAGTTCTTGATGACCCAAGCCTTGTCTTTTTTTCCTGCTACTGCGTTATTGCTCCCTCACGTAGCTACGGCTATGCTCGCTCGCAATGCCTTGTAGCAGAAAAAAAATACGGCGACTTAATCATCAGAAACTTAAGTTTTTAGCCACTAGCATTAGCAGGTAAAAAATCAAAAATCACATTGTAAAAATCAAGATTCAAAAATCCCCTTCCCTCTCTACATCGCTCCATCAATCATAA
>JAHDBT010000466.1 GCA_020630215.1 Bacteroidota bacterium | reverse complement strand
TAAAAAGCCTATTTTTTGAGGAAGTCAAAAATCCACAATCAAAACTCAAAAACCCTACCCCCCACTCAAGCCTGCTTCGGGAATGGTAAAGTAAAAAGTAGTGCCTTGTTCTAATTCCGATTCAAACCAAATATCACCGCCACAGCGTTCTACAATTTTTTTACAAACGGCCAGTCCAATACCCGTTCCTTCATACTCGGTGTGTGAGTGTAAACGTTGAAAAATAGTAAATACTTTATCTGCATACTGTTTATCAATTCCAATACCATTGTCCTTTATAGAAAAGGTATGATTTTTTTCTTCTAATTCATAGTTTACCTGCACGATAGGATCTTTGCCATTTTTAAATTTAATTGCATTAGATATTAAGTTTTGCAATAACTGAACCATTTCTGTGCGGTTATGTTCTACAATTGGCAATTCTTTTTCCCAAATTACTTGTGCATTATTATCTGCAATTTGGTGTTGTATATTACTAAGCACTTCCACTTTAATATCATTCATATTTATTTTCTTAAAAGTGCGTTCGGCTTTACCAACTCGTGAATAGCGCAATAAATCTTCCAGTAAAATTTCCATTCGCCTTACACCATTTACAATATAGCTCATATACTCTCGGCTATTCTCGGTTAATTTTTCGCCTTGTTCTCGTCCTAGTAATTGGGTAAAACTTCCTATCATTCGCAGCGGTTCTTTTAAATCGTGCGAAGCCACATAAGCAAATTGTTCTAAATCAACATTAGAGCGTTTTAGCTGTTGATTTTGGTTTTCTATTGCTTCATTTTTTTCTTCTAGCAAGCGGTTGCTCACTCTACGGTATTTTATCCATTTATAAAGTAAAAAAGCAATTCCTAGCGACATTAAGACAAACAATACAAAGCCCGCTTGCCACAACTGGTTTTTGCTTTTTTGAACCTCATTTAGCTTTTGTAAATCCTCTATTTCCTTTTGTTTGTTTTGTACTTCGTAGCGGGTGTTTAGATTGGCAATTTCTTGTAATTTCTCGTAATTAAATAAGCTGTCTTTAATAGCAGCATGAGCAGTTTGATGAATATATGCTTCTTCAAAATTATTAACCGCTGCTTTAATTTTCGACATCGTGCTATGCCCTTGTAATTCTCGTTCTTTAGTTCCAATATTGCTAGCAATGCTTAATGCTCGCTCTTGGTATTTAGTCGCTAATTCAAACCGACCCATTTTTAAATAAATATCAGCTAAATTATTTAATACTAATATTAGTTTTTCATTTTCAATATTTATTTCCTCTCTAATGTTTAAGCATTTAATAAAATAAGGCAAGGCTTTAGTGTACTGTTCTTGCAAATTGTAAATACCTCCTAAATTATTTAATGCACTCGCCTCTCCATCTTTATCCTCTTGCTCTTTTTTTAAATTTAAAGCTCTTTCATAATAAATAAGTGCTTGCGGTAAATCACCTAACTCTCTATAAACAACACCTAAATTATTATAGGAAGAAGCAATACTATTATGATTGGGAGGACTTAATTTTTCCTTAATTTTTAAAGCATTTAAATGATACTTTAGTGCTGTTTGATAATCTTCAAGTCTTACATAAATAGTGGCTAAGTTATTATATGCTTTTGCAATTCCTTTTTCATCAGCTATCTGCTTATAAATATCCAACGACTGCATAATATAGTTAAGCGCATCTTTATGATTACCCAAATGTTTATACGTAAGTCCTATTGTATTTAAAATATTACCTTTTAATAATTCATCCTTTAAATGCTGTGCTTCTGTTAATGCTTCACTTAAATAAGCAAGTGCTTGGCTATAATCAGACATGGCCTTATACACCTTACCTAAAGTATACTTTGATGTGGTAATGCTTTTATCTTCTCCAATAGTTAATGATAAGCTTAATGCCTTTTCTGCGTAGTTCAGTGCGTCCTTTAAAGATTGAGTTCGATTTGCTATCGCTAACTCATTTAATACTACTACTCTTTCCTTTCCTTCTAGGCCAGGCAATTGCGCTTCTAATTTGACAATATTACCTTTGCCAATTAAAAGCGATGATGTAAAAATACATGCCATTATAAGGAGGAGAAAACGCTTAATCATTAGAATTATTGATTACTGATAATTATTCAATTATCGCAAACATCCTAGCATAACAAATTGCTAAAAAAAACATGGTTTTGTCAAAAAAAAAACGCTTATTTTATTATTTTTTTTTTGGCATAAGAAATAAGAAAAGTGGATGAATGTTCGATCTATTGTTATCAGTTGCTCAAAGTATGTGCCAAATTAGAAAAGAACTCATTTAACTATAAAAAATAAGGAAGTAATATCTATAACAAAATATTCAACTGTAGTTGCTAGTAATTTAAAACAATAACTTGTCCTATTTTTTATAAAAAATGTACTTTGCAGGCGACCTAAATTTAGCAAGCAAACTTATTGTTTTGAGGTAAAAATTGCTTGTTATTATACAAGTGTTATGTTATTAAGCAAAACCAAAATATTAATTCAAAAATCGGCTACTAAGCAAAGCCAAGGTATTGAACACCTTAATGATACTGGCTTTGCTAACTTCAAAAACAGCAATTCTTACTACTCCCTATTGCAAATTATTAGGCGCACTACTCAATTCTAATAGTAACGAACAAATAAATATTACTTTTAACGGCAGTTTTCGAGTAAAAACATTAGACCATACTTACCCAGATCATCTATCAGTTGGTTTAGCTGGTATAAGAGGAGAATTTATTGCTACTGAGGGCAACAACATCCGTAAAAGTTGTGATGATTTTGGTCAGTTTTTTGGTATTTACAATTTAGAAACAACAACCATTTTTGAAACCGCAGCAATAGATCACAGTATTTGCCGTATTCCATTTATTTATGAAACAACCGTAACGGGAGGCAATGCTAGTGGCATCGATTTCCCTAACGAGTTTAGACCAGTTATAGATTGGGAAACAATTGTGCTTAACATTAACGCTACATCATCTAATGCCACTCCTTTGGGCGGTGGCGGTATACCAACACTAGTCCCTCCCCCACTAACTTTTGATGTTAGTAATATTACCAATGCCCAGTTAACCGCTAGTAGCGGCAATTGCGAAAATGGCTGCTCGCTTCTATTCCAAGATTTTTTAAATAGTATCGCTGCTAATAATTACCAAAATGGTGCAACATCCTTCTCCTTATATCCTATTCAACGAGATGGAAGTGCTGAGGTAACAATGGGATTCACTTTTGATTTAGTAGATACTTGTCCTATATCAGAAGAAATAGAAGTAGAAGCTTTTGTAGCTAATACTAGTGGTAGTGCTACTCCCTGTCATAATGACTTAACGCCTCCTGCTCCTTTAACTATTGAAGCAAGTATTCCAGATATACAATTTACCCTTCCCAACATTAATCTAACAAGTTCTACAGGTGGTATGTTAGTGGGTGATATTACGTTTCAGGAAAACGCATCACTAAATGGCACTCCATTTTTACCCTTTCTTTGGTTAAATGTGCATTCTAATAATATGTCAAATAATAACTTAGCAATTACTCGTGTTGATGTCGATGGCGTATCGTTTAACCCCAATACAATAGGTAATTTTCTGCTAAGAGATGTATATAACGATGCCGAATTAATTCTTTTTTATGATATAATTGATGATAATAACGATGCCACTAGTAATTGTAATAACTTACACTTAGATTTAAATTACCGTTTCAAATGCACCCCAAAAGGAAAAGGAGTATGTGAATTTGATGATGTTAGGGTAGGTGAAATAACGATTGCTCCTTCCGAACTTCAATATACCGCTAGTGTAATAAATACAAATATTGTTCAAACCAATACTACTACCGAACCAATAGAATTTATCCTAAATGATGCTTGTGCTCCTATAACTTTTAACTTAGCATTAACAAGCATAGGAGCAGCAGATGTAGAAAACATAATGCTATCAGCACCAACCCCTCCTGGATTTACTTTAACACAACTAGTATTCCATATCCCTGGCGTAACTGACCCTGTAATTGCAACTGATTCTGGACTAGCTGTTTTTGAACCTTTATTAAATGATGGTTGGGATTTACAAGAACTTTCATCAGGAGAAGCATTTATGCTGGAACTCACTTACCAGGCAGATTGTAGCAGGTATAATACAACAACCGATTTCTCATTTCAAGTAACGGCAAGCGATATTTGTGGTAGTAGTGGGCCAGAAAGCAACCTAACTTTTAATGGTTTAAACGGCACTTACAATGCACAGGTTACCTTTGGCGAGTTTGATGCAGCAACTACCAGTTGTACCGAATGCGAGGTAGTATGTAGTGGCGACCTTACGGCTGATATGGAATATTGTAATGGGCAGTTTGAAACCGTTAGCGTTTCTGGTTGTATTGGCAATGTTATTTATTGGTGGGTAATAAGAGATGCTGCTACAAATATAGTAGTTGGCGGACCACTGCTTACAACAACGCCTTTCCTCGATTTTACTTTTCCAGACTCAGGCGATTATGAAGTAGGTGTTGTGCCAATATGCCGCCCTCCTAATAGAAAAGGACAGTTTTTGTTTGACTGTTATAGAACAATAGATGTAAACACGAATTGCGATATTGGTTGTGATGCTCTTAGTTTAGCAACCGAATTTACAAATTGTAATGCAACCTTTACTGTAACAAACACCCCTACCGCATACAATACTGGCGATTTAGAATATACATGGGAAATATATGATACGTCTGCACCTACTAGCATAATTTATACCGAAACAAGCTCTGTTAATTCTTTAGCTTACCCTGCTATGGAATTTGGAGAAAGCTATAATGTAGCAGTTACGTTATCTTGGTGTGATACTGCACCTTGCAATATGGAGCCGCCAACAAGTAATGTTTTGGGGCAATGTTTTGTTAGCGATACCATAACACCTTCTTGTGCTTGCCGTGATTTTCATGCATTAGTAGCCTTTTATAATAGTACGAATGGAGATGCTTGGCTTAATAATACAGACTGGAATGACGCTACTATTCCAATAGGAGATTGGCATGGTATTGACACCAATCCAGATGGGTGTGTAAAAAATTTAAATCTATCAAATAATAATTTAACAGGTACAATTCCTCCTGAAATAGGTACCTTAACTGAATTGGTAAGCATATTGTTAGGTAATAATCAATTATCGGGTTCTATTCCTACTGAAGTACAAAATTTAACTAAATTGCAGACATTATGGTTATTTAGGAATCAATTATCGGGTCCTATTCCTCCTCAAATAGGCAACTTAAGCACCTTAACAAGTTTAAGTTTACATACTAACCAATTAACAGGCTGCTTCCCTGATACATTTAATAATTTATGTACGCAATTAACTGGTTATAATTTTGGTGGGAATAACAGCATTTACCTCAGCAATTCTCAATTTGCAGATGCTTTTTGTACCGATTATGATGCTTATGTTGCTGCTTGTGACGGTTCTGGAAAAATGGCTGCCCCTACCCCTACTATCAGCCTTAACCAAGAAGTTAATTACAAGCTATACCCTAATCCAGCTAAAGAGCAAGTTCAACTTACTTTTGAGGCTACAACCGAAGAAACAATTACCATAACAGTAATGGATGTAAATGGCAAGGTACATATTACCCAACAACACCAAACTTATATTGGACGCAACAGCCTTAGTATAAATATTGATGCACTACAATCGGGTTATTACCTTGTAAAAATAGGCAGCGAGAAAGACCAGCAGGTATTAAAACTAAGTAAAATATAAATTCGTATTAAATATCAATTTAATAGTTTTAATATTGCTAAAACAACGAAATAAACAATTACCAACCTACCCTAAATGGAAAAAACATTTTCCGTTTAGGTAACGTTTAAAAAATAAATCCGACAATTTGTACGTAGAGGTTTTGTGCTTA
>JAHDBT010000465.1 GCA_020630215.1 Bacteroidota bacterium | reverse complement strand
TACTGCTAAAATTCCAAATAACTTTTTCATTGCTGTGTTGTTTATTATAATTATGTAATTAATTGTGTTGTTGTGTGTGCGTTCGATTTTTTAGATGATAAGTTGCTAGGTAGGTTTAAATAGGGGTAAAAAAAATTAAGTTATAAAGTGGTTTATTCTTTTTTTAAATAGAACTATCTTTGTGTAATAAAGGTTAGTTTATATAGAAGCCTAGCCCTTATAATGGTAGTGTTTTAAATAAGTTTGATACTCCTATAAATACTTTATTATGCATAAAGCTATTGGTACTAATTATTGGTTATTTGGCATTCCGTTGTTGATAATGGCTTTTTTGATAAGCTTACCGCAGTTGGCCATTTTTCAAACAAACCCCAGTCAATTAGCTATTGGCATTACATTCGATTTTTTACTCACCATCCCGTTTATTTATTTCCTGTTAATCCGAAAAAAGGAAAACATTCCTAACATTAGCATGGTATCGGTTTTTATTATAGGACTTATCCTTGCTAGTTTTATTCTTCCACAAGAACACCAAGGTTTACTAACCTGGATAAAAACGTTTGCTGTACCTGTGGTTGAGTTGGCAGTGCTTGGTTATTTAGTTTTTACGGCAAAAAAGGTAATGACCGCCTATCAAAAAAGCGAACATCCAACAGTAGATTTTTACGATGCTTTAGGTACTGCTTGTACACAAGTTTTGCCTAGCAGAGTAGGGCGTTTACTAGCTACCGAAATAGCGGTAATTTATTATTTGCTATTTGCAAAATCAAAAGAGGCACTAAAAGAAAATGAATATACCTACTACAAAAAGAATGGCGTTAAAACCATTATTTGGGTTTTATTAAGTGTTGTATTGATAGAAACGGTGGTGATGCATTTGTTAATAGAACTTTGGAATAGCACGGTGGCATGGGTGTTAACAGCATTAGGATTGTATACTTGCTTGCAAATAGTTGCTCTTATTAAATCAATGAGTTTACGACCAATAGTAATTGATGCTGCTAATAAAACCCTTTATTTACGATATGGCTTTTTTGCCCAAACAACAATTCCTTTTAGCGAAATTGAAGAGATGGAGTTGAATAAAAAAGCTTTACCAAACGATAAAAGCATCATCCCTATATCTCCTTTTAGTCTTTTAGATAATCACAATATCATTATTAAATTAAAAAACGAGCATACTTTGTATAAAATGTATGCCATGCAAAGCAAGTATCAAAACATTGCTATTTGTGTAGATGAAAAAGAGGACTTTTTTACTAGGATGAATGAGCTATTGGATTAGTGAAAAGGTTATCCGCTACTACTATACTTAATGCTGAATTGCTGAATGGCTAAACGGTTGAATGGTTTTTATCTGCTAACGCCAAGGCATTGCAAAGTTTCAATAGACATATACTACAAAGCCTTTACTGCTGAGGACTATAATATCAACATGGGTATAGTTTTTACGATAAGCGTTTTATGTCTACTAATAAAGTAAAACGCCCCATCACAATAAAATGATGGGGCGTTTTGTTTAAATTCTAAAATATATGTTCAAGAGAGATTAACAAAGTGCTACATTAAGACTTTGCCAATTCTGCTTCTTTCTTCTTCTTTTTATGTGGATTCCGCACTACTTGTTTAGTACGATCTTTCCTAGCATATATACCAGGTTTCAACTCCACAAAATCTTCCATATTCTTTGGCTTAAATCTCTTAGGTTGTGCCATATTTATTGAATGTTTAGTTAAAAAAAAAAATATATCCTTACGATAAGGATTTTTTTCCAAAAATCCTAATATTTAGATATAAAAATACCAAAAAGACACTTTTTTAGCCTTTTTTAACATAAAAAAGAGTTTAATTCACCTAAATGCCACTATTTTTTTCAAATCTAAGATATTAGTAGGTGATAAATTGCTTTCTTTTATGCTGTGTCTCTTAGGCAACAAAAACTGTCTCCATCTATTACATCAACAAAATTAAGTATACATTTGTTCAACAAGGTCATGGTATTTAGCATAAACGGCGGGACGTTTTAGTTTTAGCGTGGGAGTAAGCAGTCCATTTTCGACTGTCCATGTTTCGGCAACTAACATAAACTTACGTACTTGCTCGCTGGTGCTTAATTGGCGGTTATTTGCTTTTTGAATGCTTTCGTATAAAGCCAGTATTTGAGGTTGTTTAACCAGTGCTTCGTTGTTGGTATATGCTATATTATTATCTTGGCAATAGCTTTTTAATTGTTCAAAATTAGGAACAATAATAGCCGCAGCAAATTTGCGTCCTCGTCCTCCTACTAATATTTGGTCAATATAAGGGGAAGTTTTAAATAGGTTTTCGATGGGTTGTGGAGCGACAAACTTTCCATTCGATATTTTGAAGATTTCTTTTTTACGGTCGGTAATTTTTAAAAAACGTCCTCGTATAAACTCCCCAACATCTCCTGTATGAAACCATCCTTCTTCGTCTATCACTTCGTTCGTTAAATCGGGACGTTTGTAGTAGCCTAGCATTACGTTAGGGCCTTTTACTAAAATTTCGCCATCGGCTTTGTTAATTTTTATATCAACGCTTGGTATCGGTACACCTACGGTTCCTAGCATGGTGCCGCCAGGTGTAAAGCGGTTAAAGGCTAGTACGGGGGCGGTTTCTGTAAGTCCGTAGCCCTCCCGTATAGGAATGCCTGCGGCGGTAAACAAGCGTGCTAGTTTGGGTTGCAATGGTGCTGCGCCAATCACCAATCCTTTTACCTCGCCTCCTAGTGCGGCTTGCCATTTATTAAACACGAGCCTACGAGCCGTTTTTAATTTTAATTCGTATTTCCAATCCTTGCGTACATCTAATTCGTATTGTTCGCCTAGCTGCATGGCCCATTGGTAAACTTTAAGTCGTTGTCCTTTTAGTTTGGCGGCTTGTCGTTCTACTCGTTCCACAATTTTTTCGAGGATGCGAGGCACTACGGTAAAATAATTGGGTTTAACCACTTGTAAGTTTTCTTGAAATCCGCCTAGCGAAGAATAATAAATGGAAGCACCAATGGCCAAGTACATATAATTAACTGTGCGTTCAAAAATATGACTGATGGGCAAAAAACTCATCATGCGGTTGGTGTGGTCAACAGGAAGTACGGTTAGTACCGATTTAATATTGCTCACAATATTATCGTGCGACAACATGACTCCTTTGGGCGTACCCGTTGTGCCAGAGGTGTAAATAATAGTGGCTAAATCGTTGGGTTGAATACTGGTTTTAATACTTTGTAATTGCTCGTCCTTTATATTGCCGTTTTCGCCTGCCTCCAGTAAGCTTTGCCAATGTAAAGGAAGACTAGTCGTAATTGCGGCATCCGAAATAATTTTATCGAAGGTATAAATCGCTTGCAGATGTGGTAATTGCGATTGTATTTTAAGTAGTTTTTCGTAGAGTAATTTGTTGTTTACAAAACAAAATCGTGCTTCGGTATGGTTTAAAATAAATACATACTCCTCCAAACTTGTGGTAGGATACAAGGGTACATTAACCGCCCCAATTTGCAAAATGCCTAGGTCTACAAAACTCCATTCGGGGCAATTTTGACTGGTAATCATCGCTACGTTTTCTCCTTTTTGCACACCTATGGCTAGTAGTCCTTTGCTTACCTTATCGGCATATTGCATCACTTCCTCCGTGCTGTAGGTTTGCCAATCGTCGCCCACTTTGTGCGCCATTGCTACCGCTTGCGGATACTTGTAGGCTTGGTAGGGCAGTAGGTCAAATAATCGAGTGAAGTTCATAGGAGGTGAATTATGCTTACGCTTAGTAGAATGTATTTTTGTAGAAGGAAGCAGGGGTTTTATATTTTTTAGTAGATAAGACAAGTTTAGCCAATAAAAAGTACTTGACTCTTTACAGTCGTGCAGCGAAGCGGAACTGTTTAAATACCAGATACCAAGTACCCTCTACCCACTACTAAAAAAAAAATCAATTCCCATGATCCCGTCCATTAATTGCGCCGCTGTTAAAGTCTTTTTCTAGCAGTTCTTGTTCTTTCTTTTCTTCTTCGGTAAGGAGGGCTTTATCTAGTTTATTTAAATTGGGTTGGCCAGCATTTACCCAAGCGGTAAACCAAAAGCTGCCTACATTTAAAATGGCTTTTCGCATTCTGCGTTCTACCATATCATCCAACATATCTAAATAAGCTTTAGAGTAGCCTTCGCTGTAGGTTTTTAAAATGCGCTGTCCTCTGGTTTCGTAAGATACTTTTTGGTCGCTTGGGTAGGTATCGTTTAATTTGCGTTCAAAGCCTAGTACCGAGTCTAGGGCGGCATGGCTTTCTAGCACAAATTCCCAAATATGCGGATTGGGGTCGTCGAGGTATTTGGCATTGCCTACCCAATAATCAAAATCATCGCCGTAGAGTTCTGGCAAGCGAGATTCCCAAAAACCGTGAATTCCTTTTTGACCAGTTAATTGTCCGTTGTAGTTAAGGGTTGTGTGTAGGGGTACATGTGCATCGCCTGTATAATGCCCTATTTCTGCCGATAAGCGGAGGATGCGTTTGGAGTCACCTTTTTCGAAAGCGTAGGTCAATCTGCGTAGCATTACTTCTAAATGCCAGGGTACAATACCGTAAGCTTTTAAGGTGTCTTCGGTGTATTTTTCTACGGCATCGTCCCATTTTCGAGGCACCATTTCAAAAGGATATTCGCCATAATGGTCTACATCAATATAATGCCGAGGGGCTTCATCTTTGGTAGAGTAGCGGCGTTTATCTGGGTCAACGGCATGTTCTGTTAGGTATTCGATGTTTTTTTTGTAGAAGCCTATCATTTCTGGCGGTAGCGTAAATACGGCTAGTCGGTTAATACGCCGATGCCCCCAAAAGCCCCATGCATGAGCCATTTGGTGATAGGTGATGCCTGCCGTAAATAGTAATAAGGCAATGAGGATATATAGGATAGATTGTTTTTTTTTGATTGCTTTTTTCATCTTGTTGTTTTTTCGGTACGTGGTAGTTGGTACATGGTAATTAGTATTAGGACGACTACGCTTCGCTTCGTCGTTTTTTTTGGGTTGTTGGTATTGGGACGGTTTTGCTTTGCTGTGCGGTTTTTTTTAGAGAAAATTCATGAATTTTCTCTACCCCAAAAACAACCCTCAAGAAGATTTATGTTTTTTTTGTTCGTTTAGATGCATAAGGCACGGTTTCATCTAATAGCAAGGCTTCTTGGATAATTTCCTGCAAGGCTTCTAGCGGAATATCGGCTACTTGTGCTAGTTCGATACCTGCGACTTGTTTTCGTCCTTTGGCATCGAGCAGTCCTTGCGAGTTGGATAGTTCGTTGCCTCGAATAAATGCCATTTCTACTTTATCGCCTTTTATGGGATTGAGGTAGCATATCCAACTTTTGCGATAGTAGAAAGGTACTCGGTATCGTATTTTGGAGGTGAGGCCTGGATTGGTCATTAAAAAATCGTTTAAGACTTGTATAATGGCTCGTTGGTTTCCGTCTGCATCTAAATCGAAAATAAAATTTTGTACAGCATTCATAATTTACAATAGCAATTAGTTCGATCCGAAAGATAATTAAAATTGTTGGGATTGTTGTATTTTCTTGCTGCTTAGTTGTTTGGATGAACGATAGGTTTAAGTACTTTAAGCTCAACGCTTAATCATTTTTTCCTAGGAGGGAAGTTTATTTAAAAGTGCTAAACTTTTGGCTAATTTTGCCTATTACATTTCCGTCTTTAATTGCCGTAATATCTAAAAGATAGATGTTGGGAGTTAAGCTGTTGGTATGGATAAATACCTTGTTTTGCTCACAAATAGTTTCGTACTGAAATACTTGTTTGCCTTGTAAATTATAAACGTTAGTGCGTAGTTGTATATTGGGTTGTGTAGTAATTTCAAAATCTAAAACGCCATCCTGCCGTACTATA
>JAHDBT010000464.1 GCA_020630215.1 Bacteroidota bacterium | reverse complement strand
AAACGGCACTCGGCAAAGTGCCTATTTCTTAACCAAAACCAATTGCAATGATAATACATTTTAGCAATTATTCAAGTAGAAATTTTGTTCGCTCCTACTTGCTGACAATGCTACAGCAGGCGAGGCAGGCAGGCGACCAAGCACTATTCCGCTATTTCGTGGGAGAACTGGACAAATTTAAAAGCCAGGAACAAACACCTCCTACCCTATCGGAGCGAAAACAAAAGCGCAGGCGAAAGTCTACACGGGCGCAACAGTCGAAGCGGAGGCGGCAAAAGGTAACTTAAACCAAAATACTACAAGAATACTACGAAAAGCACTTGCACCGACTAAGCAGCGCAAACCGTAAACACCCGAAAAAAAACGACCGTTTACGGCAAATCAAAATAAAAAAACATGGCAAACGAAAATTTAGCAGTAGCAGGCAGAAGAACACAATTTAGCAGCACCAACCAGCCAGCCAATAAAGGGCGCAAAAAAAAGACGCTGACAGTAATTAAAGAATTAGGATATAGCAAGGACGACTTAAAAGCTGTTTTTGGGAATCTTATTTGGTACAGCGAGGCGGATCTGATAGAAGTGGCAGAAGCCGAAGCGAACCCTATTATCTTACGAATTGTAGCAAGGCAAATTTTAGCGGCACTTGATAAATGCGATTTGGCAGAAATAAAGGAACTACTGGAGTACACTTTAGGAAAGCCAACGCAGCAAATAGACGCAAACGTCAATAAAACAGGTGGTGACAATTTTGTGGTAGTAGTTGGAGGATGTGATACCAAGCTTGCCAACAGCGAAGCGGAAATAGACGAATCTGGCATTGATGAATTAGCGAGGGAAATTTTGGGCGAAACGACATGAAAATAAAAAATACGGAATAAATACGGAATAGACACAAAAAGCTATTTGCAAATAAAACGACATGAAAACGTGATGGATTGTAATAAAATGGCAATTCAATAAAAAGTACAAAAAGACAATTGCAACTCTAAAAAATCCAATTGCAACCGAAAAACACAAAGCACAGATATTTTAATATATGCCGTTCATCTTAAAAAGTTGGGCGGTATTTTTCATGTCTAACACATTATAAAAATAGCATACTGTTATTGCATTGCATCCCTAGAAACTCGCTCGAATCGTGTCGAATGGTGACGGTGTTTTTTTTGCTTTCCTCCGCAACTGGTTAAGATATTATGTTTATTTTGTTGTGTAACTTGTAGTAAATGGCAACTTTCACCACATTTCACCAACCAAAAAAGCACCTCCAAAAACAGCCAAAAACACCTCCAAAAATAACTAGTTTAATTACCCCCTATTGCAAAAACTCAAAGTGTGCCTAATGGTAGTATCAATTCTATCTAAATACGCTTAAAACGGCTAATATTAACTAATAGGGGCTAATATAATTTAGTGCATTTTTTGGAATATCGTATAATAAAAAGGCAGTAACAAAACATAAAATTATTAAATTAAAGAATTAAATAACTAGATAAACCAAAAGTAGTCCTATTTTTTATCCTTCAAATACTGAATTATTGCCAGCTCGATCAACTCGCTTTTTGTCCTAGCATGTCCATCATTTACGGCATTGACTAAATCTTTGTGAGCTTCGATTTTTATACGGACGGTAAATTGTTTGAAGGGGGCAACATTGCCAAACTCATCCTTTAGATGGGAGGGGCGGCCCATGTTCGGGCGTTTAATTCCTTTGTCACCTTCGCCAGTATCTTTGCTTACTGGAACGTCTAAAGATGTGTTTTGTGCCTCCGCTAAATTTTGCAAAGTTGCGTCAATTCCTTTTTTCTTTTTAGCCATTATCTAGTTATTTAATTATTGGTTTATCTATTTAGGAAGTGTAATAATAGTATAAATTTCGTTGGATAAATTTTCCACCTCCGTAACTGCTTTTTTATCGCCTAGCTTATAAATATTCTTAGCCACACTTTTAGCGTAGGAAATGCGATGGTTTAAGGAGGTGTTTAGTACCCCTATTCCATAGCCCGAAATAATACCCTTTACATCATTACCGTATTTGCTACCAGTCATTAATTGAGTTATCAAAATTCGTGCTTTTGACTGGAGCTTGTTTTGCTGGATAACCTGTATTGCATCTTTGAGCCGCAGCGCATCGACAATATAAGGTTTACAGGTAAGCACAATTATATTGCTAGCTTTCAATATTTCGATTGTTGCGGCATCATAATAGGGCGGTGTATCAACAATTAACAACGTATTGTCCCTTATTGCCTCTTTTGCTTTACTCGCTTCATACACCTTTAAATTGAGTTTTGGAAAATTGGTATCTATATTTATTAAACTTTGCTGCTTATCCATATCCAAAAGCGCAACCTTTGACACACCTTTATTTACGAACGCACTATACAGGCTTAGAGCCGTAACCGTTTTACCGCTGCCACCTTTGAGCGAAAATACTACTATTGTTATTGCTGCCATTCCACAAAATATAAATAATTATGTACCTAGAAACTTAAAGAGTCATCAAATTACGTAAATATAAATTTACATGATTAGGTGACTAAATAAACCAAAAGTCACAAAATTAGCCTATATTGCACACTATTAGAAACAAACATATTTATTATCAACAAAAATTATCAAAATGTCAAAGACAAAAACAGAAACGACAGCCGTATCTATACCCAAAGATTTAAAAGCGAAAGCTAAGAAGCAAGCAGCAAAAGAGGGGCGATCATTCTCTAATTACATTACCCAACTTTTAATAAAAGCATTGAGCAAATGACAGCAACACAACCTAAATTAAAGCTAGAGTTTCGTTTGTATGGCAGTAGCGGCACATTCCACCAAGCAGCCGCAACCGACATAAACGGGCTTAACTCTTTGCAAATTTCAGCACGAAGCACGGGCGGTTGTCATTATCAAGTTTCAGCAAGTACGACATTAACGGTACGAGGTACTTTTGCGGCACACTTAGAAAAGTATCTTAAGAAAGATATAAACGCCTGTACGAATGCAATCGAGTGCCGTTTGTATGATTGTCAATGCGAAAAGTACCATGCTTATTATTATTACATAGACACTAACACACCTTTGAACGATTCAAGAGTATTATCAGAGCCTTACAGCCAATGCACACTAGATGCGCTAGAAAATGTTGGCATAGTGCCAGGTACAAGCACAGGACAGGTTTTTTATAACGCTCCGACCTACGTAAACAAAGATTTAAATGTGTGTTCGGAAAATCGGTATCAACCTTTTAAATGCTTAGACACAAAAGAAAACTATACAGATTGCAAAGAGGGAAAGCATAAATGCACAACTAGCATTTTAAATTGCAATTGCGAAATGTTTACAAAGTTTGGGCTATTTGAAGGTAGCACGAACGGCATTCCAATTGACTACGAGGTCACTTTGCCAGACGGTCAAACGGCTTGCATTGATGAACTAACTTTTGATTATTCAGATAACACAATTTTATTAACACTCTTAAAATAACTTTCAAAAATGAGTACACAGGCAACAACAGAAAACAGTGCAAACGGAATACGAGCAGCAAAATCTTTGCTCGAAACTTTCACGAAATTAAAAGCAGGAGAAACGGATTTAATTTTATTAGCCGACTTGCGGGCCGCACTAGTGGACGCAACGAATGCGGAGATTGAAATTAGCAACGATTTAATGGCAGCGAACAAAATGGACGCAGTAGTCGAAAGCAAGCTAATATCTAATGCTTGCGCCAATAATGGAATATTGGCAGCACGAAACATTATAAAAGCTTTAGAGGAAATAAAACGGGGCGTAGTTGATGACGGGGAATTGTGGTATGCAGTTAATGAAGGGGTAAACGATTTGTCGAACGTTCTGCTAAACAAAGAAGCAAGTAATGTTAGTTGTTAGCAAAGCATTCAGTAAAGCAAAAGGCGAGTATTACATAAAAATAATACTTACTTACAATGCAGCACATACAACAATCTCACTAACTAGTCACCCTAAATATTACTTTCCCAAAAGTGATTATTTGCATAGGAAATTCACAAAGAAAAAAGCGGCATTTAGGGAGCTAAGAAACTACATATACGAAGCTAAGAAGATACACAAGCAAGTCACAGACGATGCAGGCAGCACATTAACAGTACAGGGCATTAAACAAGCAATCATAAGCAACAACCCTGTACAGCTACAGCAAACAGTTAAGAAACCAAAGCGCAGCGGTAAGTCAATAATAATACAGCGCATTCGCAATGCAGATTTTAAGAAAGACACTTTTTTTTATTTCGCAGCACAAGCAATTGCAACCGAAAAAGCAGCGAATTTTAACAGCGGCAACAGTTACCAAAGTGCTACAATGCGCTTTTATTCCTTCCTGAAAAATGAAACGATAAAAGCGCAAGAAATAACAACCGCTACTGTTGCGAGCTTTATTATCTACTGCAAAAAAAGAGAGTTGTCAGGCGGCACTATTAAACTGTATATCTATTGCTTATCTGTCATCTACGACAACGCATCGAGCGAAATCAAAAACCCATTTAAGGGACACCGACTAAAACAAAAGCACAGCTTAAAAACTGTACTTGATATTGAGGAAATTAAGCAGTTAGAAAGCTTAAAAATTGAGTGCGAAAACTTAAACTTTGCGAGGCGGTTGTTTCTGCTTAGTTTTTATTTAGGCGGTTTACGGTTCTCCGATATTGTGACAATTAAGTGGACGCAAATTAAAAACGGGGTATTGATAAAACGACAAATGAAAACAGGCGAGGAGGTAAAAATTCCTATTACTAGCAAAGCAAGGGAATTGTTACAAGCGATGCGAAACGGGGGCAAAATGCTAATGCAAGATTTGGAGGATTTAGAAGGGCGGCAACTGATGCGAAAAATTAGCAACCTAAATGCCTATGTAAACGGAAAAATAAAAGAGCTTGCAAAATTGGCAGGCATAGAAAGCAATTTGCATTTTCATTGTGCAAGGCATTCATTAGCGAGCCATTTGGCTAAAAATGATATTGATGTTTTGTCAATACGTGATATACTTGGTCATGAAAATTTATCGACAACCGAGGCGTACTTACGGAGGGTAAACAATGAAAAAATAAAAAAGGTATTTAATACCGTCTTTAATTGAAATTAAAAAGCCGCAATAGTGCAAGCCTAGAAAACAGGCACTAAAGCGGCAAACTATCTATAACTAAATAGCGAGGACAAAGATACAATTCTTAGGCACTCGCTACAAAAATAATTGTATCATGATTAATTACAATTTACTGTACTTCATTTGTGCAGCCGCTACTATACTATTATTAGCACAAATACCATTCAAAAGCATATTCCTTGCGCTGACTTATGAATATGAGGAAGAACCAACCGCAACCGATGGGCCGCCACCTTCGCCACAATTTCGCAAAGTTGCGGAGCTACCAACCAAACCACCAACCGAAATTTTAACTACCTCCTACAAACATCTAGCGTATGATAAAGCGGAGGACACCCATATAAATTTGATACCTCTAAATAATCGTAATTTAGTGAGGTATCAAGGGCGTGTATATTTACTCCAGTCATTAACAAAAAATGAGGCGGTAAAATTAGGATTAAGAAGCGGTACACCGTTAATGCCTGTATTACCAGTTTCATCACTTAATTTTGAAAAGATAGCGTACAGCGTAACCGAACCGAAAACAGCAGCACCAGACAGCAGCACCCCAACCGATGAACAAGCGGAGGCGACCAAAGAGCCAAAGAGGGCGACACCTACCAATACAGTCACACCCAGCAAGGGCGACCAACCAGAAACAAGTCAACCAACCACCACAACGACACGGCAACCAATAGAGGGCGACACCTCCAAAGTAGATGCTTTTTTAAGTGACCAGTTTGTTAGTAAATTAGACGTTCTTAGGTTCTTTGAGTGGAACAAGCCAAACGGGGTAACTAAAA
>JAHDBT010000463.1 GCA_020630215.1 Bacteroidota bacterium | reverse complement strand
TTCATTGGATTAAATTTTTGGTGTATTTACAATATCTATGACAGATGATTTATAGGTAGCAAGTTAGGATAAACTATTAATAATTAATAGTAGCTTCCATTTTAATTGCCAGTAACCTTCTGTTTTTATTTTTGCACCATTCCTTAATAATAAAAATCGGGTAAGCCTTTCATAATTTTACCAAAAACAAACCGTTGAATAATCAACAAATCATTGCCTTTGTTGGTAAATACAAAAAAGCGGTCTGGGTCATAGGGTACAGCTTTTCCATCCCTATCAATTTGGCTTTTGCTACGCTTGTTAATGGGCATATAATGCATCACCATACTTTTGCTTTTCCCTTTTTTATTGGTCACCGTATACGTACAAAATGGCTTGCTTGCCTTTAGCGAATCAATATTAGGATGCGTATTTTCAAAAGCTTCGGCATGCATTTTTTGGAAGGAATTTAAATAGCGCATAGCTACAGGCATATTCACCTTATCTCCCTTCGGAACCGTATTATTACCTAGTGGCTTTACCAGTATTTCCTTTTTACTCACCACTTCCATTTCATAAGAATTTTCGGGTGCCAGGTGGTATTCTACTTTAATTTTGGCAATGTCGTTATAATGGTAGTTAAAAATGATTCTATTTCTCCAACTAGGTAACTCTGTAGAAAAACGAGGATGCAAATGCCCCTTAATACCAGGAACTCCTACTACATAAGGTCGTTCAAAACCTTCCATCATTACATAAGTGCCTTTTTTACTATTCAGAATGTCTCCCAAATGGTATTCCTTGCTAGGCACATTGGGGTCGGTAGTATATATTTTAACGGTTTTTTTAGGTTTCTCAAAACTCTGCATCACATTATCATAGGCAGCATTACTAACAGGACGTTGCATCCTAAGTTGACAAATGGTTGTTAGCAAATTATCAACAAGTGGCGAGCTGGCATTGTAGTATTGGTTAAGCCGCCAATTACCGCCTGTTTGTCGTTCTAAGGTAATGCGCTTGCCATTTTGCCCATTTTTAATTTCTATTTTACTAATAGCGGCAGTATCTTTTACGGCAAAACTAGTTTCGGCTTTATTAACCGTAGAACTGCTACTGCTGTAATTATTTACTGCCCAAAAAGCAAGTAATCCTAGTGCGAATAATAGTAAAAGATATAGTAATGTACGACTCATAATAGCTATTTTGTTTGGTTGATTTAATGTTCCTTTATTTTTTTAGCAAAAATGCAATTTTTTTATGCGATTACCAAAGATTAAAATGGCGGTTTATCGGAGGAATAGGAGATAGATATTTAGCTATCGTGGATTGCTTAAACTAAATCCTAAAAAAAGTGTTATTTTTGTAGGTGACCTAATAATTTTGTATTTGTCCAAACCAAGCAAATACATTTACAATGGGGAAGCGAAGCAAACCTGTTTAAATACTAAATATCAACTACCCTCTACCAACTACCAAAAATAGAACCATGAAAGATAGCGGAGCAATCATTAATCGAGTAGCCCAAAGTGGCATTATTACCCTAAACTTAGAAAACTACCTAAGTACTGCCGAAAACGTAGTGTTTGATGTGAAAGACTACTTGTTTATGAACATGATTTTAAAGGAAAAAGACTTTAGAACTGCCCTTAAAGAAATGGACTGGGAAACCTACCGCAATAAAAATGTGGCCATCTGCTGTACGGCAGATGCCATTGTGCCGGTATGGGCTTACATGCTAGTAGCGACTAAATTAGATGGCATTGCCAATTGGAGTGTTTTTGGAGACGAAACCGTTTTGCAAGCCCTGCTTTTTCAACAAGCATTGTCGAAAATTAAGGTGGAGGAATTTACAGATAAAAGAGTGGTGATAAAAGGATGTGGCGATAAAGCCGTGCCAGCCTATGCTTATGTAGAAATTACCCGACTTTTAAAACCCGTTGTAAAATCCCTCATGTATGGCGAACCCTGTTCTACTGTACCTATCTATAAACAGCCTCGTAAAAAATAATTTCGGAAGAATAGGGCGGAACTCCTAAGAATGTAAAATTTTCATAAAATAAGGCCTTAAAATGTGCGTTCAATAGCTAGAAAAACGAATAGATTGCCTAAATTGAACTTTTCCTACTACTCGGCTTTATTCCAACACATAACAAAGTGCTTTTAATAATAATTTGGCAGTACTTTTGCTTGTTTTATTACAAGCAAACAAGTGCCAGTGACTCAAACCCTAAGTTCTTGATGACCCAAGTCTTGTCTTTTTTTTCCTGCTACGGCGTTATTGCTCCCTCACGTAGCTACGGCTATGCTCCCTCGCAATGCCTTGTAGCAGAAAAAAAAACTACGACTTAATCATCAGAAACTTAGGGTTTGAGTCACTAGTTGTGCGAATGCAAAAAGCAGTTTGTTCCAATTAATTATCGACCATCGAAATGAGAAATATATTATCGTCTTTAGGATTGTTATGTTTACTTTTTGCTATATACATTACCTTTGTTAACGGCAGTAAAAATACAAAACGTAACACCATACAGCCCGCACCTGGTAGCGTACAACAAACCATAACACAAGTTCCCCTACCAGTAAGTATGACTTTTGCTGGAGAAACCGTTCCCCTACACATCCGTGATGTGCGAGAACGTTTAGACAGAGAGTTAACCTCCATCACCTTTCGTCATTCACATACCATTCGTATCATGAAATTGGCAGAACGTACCTTGCCAACCATCGAAAGAGTTTTAGCCGAAAACGGTGTGCACGACGATTTTAAATATGTTGCCCTAGCAGAAAGCAGCCTCGAAAATTTAACATCGCCCAAACATGCAAAAGGATATTGGCAATTTTTAAGCAGCACCGCAAAATCCTATGGCTTAGAAGTAAGCGATGATGTAGAAGAACGTTATCACCTAGAAAAATCTACCAAAGCAGCCGCCAAATATTTTAAAGATGCCTACAAAAAGTTTAACTCCTGGACCATGGCCACCGCTTCTTATAACAGAGGTATGGCAGGCATTAACCGAGATAGAACCAATCAAAAAAAAACCGACTACTACGATCTCTATCTTAACAGCGAAACCTATCGTTACGTTTTTAGAATTTTAGCCTACAAACAATTAATGACCAACCCTAATTCCTATGGCTATTATTTTAATAAAGAAGATTTATATCCAGAAGTGCCGCATACCAAAGTAGAAGTAAAAAGCATTCCTAATATTGCCGACTTTGCTGCTAAATACGGGAAAAATTACAAGGAAATAAAACTGCTCAATCCGTGGCTAAAAAAGGCTTATCTAAAAGCAAAAAGTGGTAAAACGTATACCATTAAAGTGCCGTTATAAATATTTTTTGGCTAGAAATAGCTAATCTAAATAAAGCTTGTTACTTTGCATGGTGATTAAAAACGTTTATAATTATTCAACCATCAAGCACCATGACCAATTCCAACTATTTATTATTCAGCAAATATACTTGCATCCTTATTTTCCTTTTGGTAGGCTGTTTTTATAGCCCTACCACTATGCAAGCACAAACCCCAAGCCCTTACGAATTAAAATGGGCCAAAGAAACACCGCTTGTACTAGGAGGTTTAATAGGTGGTTCGGTATCTGTGGTATTAAAAAAACGCAAAGTACCCCTCACCGAAGCACAACTCAATCAGTTAGATATAAATGGCATACCTCGGTTTGATAGGTGGCCAACACGCAATTGGGATACCAATGCCCAAAAAGCCAGCGATGTAATGATGTTTACCGCCATGGCCGCCCCCTTAGTTTTGCTCCTAGATAAAAACATACGCAACGATTTTGGAACCGTAGGAACCATCGCTTTTGAAACCTACTTAATTAACGGAATGCTCACCAATTTAACCAAAGAACTGGTACGCCGTAAACGCCCTTATTTATACAATTCCAATGCCCCCCTGCACAAAAAACAGGAAGCCGATGCCACCTCATCCTTCTTTTCGGGACATACCTCTGTAAGTGCAAGCGCTACTTTTATGCTGGCCAAAATATACAGCGATTACCACCCCAATTCCAAATACAAACCTTTGGTATGGACAACCGCCGCCCTAATTCCAGCCATTACCGCCTTTTTAAGAATAAAAGGAGGCAAACATTTTCCTAGCGATGTAATTGTGGGCTATATAGCAGGCGCAAGTGTAGGCGTTTTAATTCCTGTGTTGCACCATAAAAAGAATAATTAAAAAAATGTGTACTATTTAGCATCCGCTAAATAGTAGTACTCGGTAGAGGGTACGCTTCGCTTTTGGTAGAAAGACGGCTTCGATTTCGCTATTTGCTCGGTAGTTTTTTAGTATCTGCTCATACAGCACTTACAAAATGAACATAGCGAGTAGTCTTTCTACATTATACGATAGTACCTTCTACTCGTTGCTGAATAAAAAACGGAACAGCCCAAAAAACTCCGTGCAACTTCGTGGGACCCTTAAAAAACTTCGTAAGAGACTTACCGAATCCTTAAAGCAACGATAAATTTTTTTTCCCTAAAAAGGGAACCTTTTGTTTTAAGGCATGAAAATTGTACTTTAATTGTCAGCAAACAATTTTGGCGTTTATTGTTAATATTTATAGACAATATCGTTTTTCGGAAATAGCATCACTCACTAACATAACACTAGGATTTGCCTAGTATTTTATTTTTATATAAAATATCGCTATGAACCGAAAACTTTTATTAATTGCCACCGCAACGATGCTTTGCTTAGGACAAATGAGTTGCAGTAAAAAAATAGTGCAGGCAGGTATTGTAGAACTCCCAAGCTCATCAGGCAATGCGATGCCCTATTCCCAAAAAAACAATGGGAACAATAACAATGGTTACGGAAATGGAAATGGCTATGGAAATAATGGCTATGGAAATGGAAACAACAACAGTAACGGAAACAACAATGGCAGCCAAATTGCAAATGCCTTTGACAGTTATGGCTATGCCGATAAATACGTAGATGAAAACGCCAGTTCTTACAACAATACCATTGGCGGATACGAGAAAAAAGACATGCACTTTAAAGTACAAATTGGTGCATTTGAAGAACCGTTGAACGATGCAAACGCTTACTTCTCGCCCGTAGAAGGCCAAGATTTACGAACAGACATTTCCCCCTTTGGATTACACCGCTACTCCTTAGGTTTTTTCAAAAATTATAAAGAAGCCGACACTTTTGAACGCATGTTGAAAAGTAAAGGCTACCACGAAGCTTTTGTTGTTGCTTATGGCGACGATAACCGCCGTATTGAATTGCCTATGAGCGAAATACTGAGCTTATACAATAGGATAAAATAAGAGTAAGGAAAGCCCAAATCGTACAATGCGCCCTTTAATTAATTGAACGATATATCTTTCCCTAGCACTAGCAGTTAGTAGAACAACAGTAATAATTTATTGTTGCAACTACTAGCTGCTTTTTTTTTGCCATAAATTATAGTATCTTTATTGATAATAAGTGTTTCGTTCACTTTGTAACTAAACCATTTATAGGTATGAGAAAAGATATAGTAATAAGGATTATGGCTAGAAAGTTAGCAATGTCATTGCTAATCGTTTTAACAAGTATTTTTGTACTGCAAAGTTGTAGCATAGAAGAACGTGCTTGCGATGAGGTTACTATAGAAGATTACGATATTGCTAGTGTGAACTTTAAAATAGAAATAGGTGCTTTTGCTACCCCCCAAAATACAAACGAAGATGCCTTTTTTAATAACCTAGACGATTTTAAATTTTATGAATGTTTTATGCCTAGTGATAGCTTATATCACTATGCCATAGAAACTTTTCAGGAGTATGAGGAGGCAAAAGAAGAAGAAAAAGAAATGATAGAACAGGGATACGAAGATGCCTATATTGTTGGCTATTACAAAGATAGTGTTCAGCTAGTTACTAATGCCGAACAAATTAAGGATTTAATTGATGAGGCTTGTTATTAGATAA
>JAHDBT010000462.1 GCA_020630215.1 Bacteroidota bacterium | reverse complement strand
CTTGATGTAAACATTAAACAACTATTTGCACAAAACCCGATGTGGTTGAGTATAATAGCCCCAATTATTAAATCGCAAATGCCAAATAGCAAGCATTTTTTAATCGTTGTCCGTAGAGAAAATTCATAAATTTTCTCTACCTTCTCCAAAAAAAAGTTAATAACGGCAGGTAAAAAATCATACACCAAAAATCAAAATTTAAGCCTCCTACATCAGCAGGTAAAAAAATCAAATACCCAAAATCAAGATTCACAAATCACTCTAATTCTAAATTTTCGATTCTAAATTTTAAATACAAATGAGCAAAGTATCTATTCCAAGAGGCATGAGAGATTTCGGGCCGGCGGAAGTAAAAAAACGACAATATATTATTAATACCATTAAGGATGCATTTGAACAGTTCGGGTTTCAACCTATAGAAACGCCCGTAATGGAAAAGCTGAGTACTTTAATGGGCAAATATGGCGAAGAAGGCGATAAATTGTTATTTAAAGTATTAAATCAAGGAGAAAAAATACGCAAGGCAAATACGGAAGCATTGGCCAATGGGGAGCTAGGAAAATTTGCCGCTTCTATTGCCGAACGAGGAATGCGTTATGACTTAACCATTCCCTTTGCTCGTTATGTGGTGATGAATAAAGGCACACTTGTTTTTCCATTTAAACGCTACCAAATACAAAACGTTTGGCGTGGCGACAAACCTCAAAAAGGACGCTACCGAGAGTTTTACCAATGTGATGCCGATGTGATTGGTACCACCTCTTTAATTAGCGAAGCCGAGTTGGTGCAGATATTTGACAAGGTATACGAGCAACTAGGAATTGACGTAACGATTAAGCTAAATAACCGCAAAATACTAGCAGGCATTGCCGAAGTAATTGGCGTTGCCGACCGCTTTATGGAAATGACGGTGGTGATTGATAAACTCGATAAAATAGGTATTGATGGTGTAGTTGCCAATTTAGAACGCAAGGAGTTTCCTAACACCGCCATTAACGAATTGCAAAATATTTTAAGCTTAAAAGGCAGTTTTGAGGAAAAAGTAAATTACCTCGCTACCCTACTAGCCAACTCCGAAGTAGGCACAAAAGGCGTTGCAGAATTGCGTACTTTATTAGGCTATTTGGAGGTAGTGAGTATTTGTAATAACGTAGAACTAGATATAACCCTTGCGAGAGGATTAAATTATTACACGGGCACTATTTTAGAAGTTACTGCTAATACGGACAAAATAAATATTGGCAGCATAGGCGGCGGCGGTCGCTACGACGATTTAACAGGCACGTTTGGCTTAAAAGATATGTCGGGTGTTGGTATTTCTTTTGGTTTAGATAGAATTTATGATGTGCTGGAAGAACTAAATTTGTTTGAAGACGTTAGTACTACTACTACCAAGGTTTTAATTGCTAACTATGGAGGAGAGAACGAACTATTTGCCTTTAAATGTTTACAACAGTTAAGAGCCAAAAATATTCCTGCCGAAATTTATCCCGAAAAAATTAAGGATGCAAAACAATTAAAATATGCCAAACGTAAAGGCATCCCCAACATTATTTTTACCGACCAAAGCCTAGAAACAGAAGCTGAAACAAAAACAGTAATTTTAAAAAACTTAGACAATGGCTATAGGGATAATTTAACGATGGAAGAGGTAATTGCGAAGCTTGCTTAATTAAATTTTTCTAGGAATAAATAAGCAAGCCAAAGGCTTGAAAAACGTTGCACTCCAGCCAAGAGGCTGGAACGGGCATTTGTTTTTTTTTGCAAAAAAAATAAATGCAGCAGTAGAGAAAATTCCTAAATTTTCTCTACGATTTACAAATCTAATATGGCTAATTGTATTAGATTTACTAGGTGAAAGATTTAATTAAAATAAGTTTTATTTAATACAGCAATTCATAATTCCCCCAAATTGTTATTAATCAATCATTAATAGCAATAAACGTATCATATTCATTCCAAAGCACTCAATAAAATATCGCACAAATAAAAAACATTCAAAGCTACACACCCATTCTTCCTCTCCTACTACTATCCTAAAATATAAAATCTATGAAATTAATTACAAATCATATATTCTCATTTTACATTATCCTACTAGCAATAATTACCTTTAATCTACAACTATTAACCGCCCAAATTGTCCCTATTTATTTAAACGATGATTTTAGCGATTGGGATACTAACGATGGTATTAGCGACGAAGCCGAGGATGCCGCTGGTATTGATTTTTTACACCTTACCGCTAGTAATGATGCGGATAATTTATTGTTATTTATTGAAGCAGCCAACACTTTTAAACTCACCGAAAGCAATAATATTTACCTTTATATTGATACCGATAATGATGTTGCAACAGGTAATAACACAAGCATTCCTGGTAGCGATTTAGTAGTACGATTAGGAAACGTAAGTGGCACTTTTTATCCTGCTACGGGTGGCAGTAATTATTTATCGTGGCAGGGTTTGCAGTTGCGTAGTTTTCCTACCTTTACCAACAATCGTTTCGAAATGGCAATTGGCAGAAACATAATGGCAGATGGCAACACGGTTTTTAATCATGCTACCATCAAAATTACGGTGGTAAATGCAGCGCCAAATGGCGACCAAATTCCCAATGAAGGAAGCGAGTTTTTATATACTTTTAGCGATGAAAACTTGCCAACATATACGCCTATTACCTTTGGCAAAACAGATGTAAATCACCTTCGCATTATGAGCTACAATACTTTGTTGAATGGTATTTTAAATCCTAGTCAATCAGTGAGTATGGGCAAAATAATACAGGCAACACAGCCCGATATTATTACCTTTAATGAATGCTGGGATGTATCGTCGGCACAGGCTCGTAATTTTATGAACGACCAAATTCCGCTAGGCACGCTTGCAGGTTGGTATGCCGTAAAAGCCGATCAGGGAAACATTACCGTATCTCGTTATCCGCTAATACAAAGTTGGGCAATACTGTCTGAACGCCGCCTTACGGCAACCCTTATTGATTTGCCAAATAATATTTATCAGACCGATATTATGGTCATAAATGCCCACCTAAAATGTTGTGGCGATGGCAATACGCAACGGCAAGAAGAAGCCGACGCTTTTGCTCGGTTTATTTTAAATTTAAAAGACAATAGTATTGGCGTGGATATTCCAGCAAATACGCCCTTTATTCTTTCGGGCGATTTAAATTTGGTGGGCGATGGACAACAGTACCAAACTTTGGTAACGGGCGATATTGTTTTCAGCTCTATTTACGGAAACGGTGCCCCCTTGGATTGGGACAACAGCGATTTAGCCGATGCCCGCCCCCTAAATGCCGATTTACCAATGGCCTACACTTGGCGTTCATCTGGCGAAAATTTTGTTCCTGGTCGCCTAGACTATCACATCTACTCGGATAGTGCAATGGACTTGGCAAAAGCGTTTGTTATTCAAACCGAAATAATGCCTGCTAGTCGCCTTGCCGCCTACAACCTCAACGCTTCCGATACCCAAAATGCATCTGACCACTTGCCTGTTGTTAGTGACTTTGCCTTGGCTTTAATGCCAGGTGTTTCGGCTCCTAATTTAGTGCAAGCAGCAGCAAAAGTATTGGTTCAACCCAATCCTTTTAAGGAGCAATTACAAATTGATTTAAATACTTTTATTCCTGCTAAAACAAGCACCCTCCAACTACAAAATACTACTGGAACAATTGTTTGGCAACAGGTTTTATCTGCTAGTGAAACCAATCAAACTATTCAATTATCTACCAGTCATTTGCCTAGTGGCATTTACTTTTTAGTGTTGATTAATGGTAATGTAAAGGAAGTAGTTAAGGTGGTTAAGCGGTAATTTTAGCATTGACAACCCCAAGGTTCTTTAGACAAGTTCCAATTCCGCAGGCATATTTTCTACATTTTGCAAGGGCATTTCGTTTTCCTTAGCACCTAGATTTTTGGCGATGGTAAAGAAAAAAGTACAGCCCTCCCCTTCTTCCGAGGCGACCCATATTTTGCCTTTGTGGTGTTCTACAATTTTATTGCAAATAGCCAAGCCTATACCATTGCCTTCGTATTTATCGCGGGTGTGTAAGCGTTTAAAAGCTTCAAAAATTTTGTGCTTGTATTCGGGCGAAATGCCAATGCCATTATCTCTTACCCAAAAGGTGTGTTGTTCTTTATCCGTTGAACAGCCAATTTCTATGGCAGCTGTCCCCTCCTTTTTTCTAAATTTAATGGCATTGGTAATAAGGTTTTGAAATAGTTGCGATATTTGAGAAGGATTAGCCGCTATTGTTGGTAAATCGCCAATATATAGTTGTGTGCCTGTTTTTTCTATTTCGGCATGAATGCTGTTGGTAACTTCTGGTAGTAACTTGTTTAAAACAACTTGTTCTAATTTTAATTCTTTTCCTTTAGAAATAACCGAATAGTCAAACATATCTCCTAGCAATTTATGCATTCTTACCACCGCCTCTTTTACAAAACCAATAAAGGTTTGTCCATCCTCATCTAGTTTATTACTGTATCTTCGTTCTAACAAAGTGGTGTAAGAACCTATCATCCGTAGGGGTTCTTTTAAATCGTGCGAAGCAACAAAAGCAAACTCCTCCAACGATTTATTAACGGCCTCTAATGTTTGATTTTGTTGTTCAATCGCTTCATTTTTTTGTAGCAATAGGGCATTTATTTTGCGCTGCGATTTATAGCGATACAAACCCATTCCTAATAAAGCCAATAACAACAATAACAACGAACCGACAGCCATTTGGCTTAACCATCTAATTTGAGCATCCTTTTCTAAATCTTTGACTTGCAGTTCTTTTAAGGCCAGTTCCTTACCAAAATTATTGCCCATATCCAACATCGCCTCGTTAGCAGCAATACCTACCGAATCTCGGTAAGCAATATAGCTGCTTAATAAGTTAACTCCTTTTTCTGGTTCTGCTGTTTTGGTATAAATTTTTGCAACGTTTACATATATCTCTTTCCAGTCGGCTTCGTCAGGAATTGTTTCAACAATTGCAATGGATTGGTCGATATAATTGAGTGCTTTTAAAAATTCTTCTTCCAAATAATGTGTTTCGGCAACTTTGTTTAAGCACCTAGCAACACGCCCTTTTTCGTTTAAAGCTTCGGCAGCAGCTAAGGCTGTTAAAAAGGCATTTAGGGCATTTGGATACTCATCAATTGGCAGGTAATTTTCGCCTAACTGATAAGCAGAATGAGCAATGCCGTTGTTATCTACCAAAGCCTCTGCATAACCCAAAGCCGCTTGATTATAGGCTATGGCTTTTTCATATTTTTCTAGTGTACCGTAAATATCTCCTAGTCCATCGGTACATTTATAGCCACCAATTTTATCCTGTTTTTCTTTGTATAAACTATTTGCTTTTTTATAGGTATCTGCCGCCATCATATAACGACGGGCATTATGTAATTTCCTAGCACGCTCATATAATAGTGCTGCTAGTTCGCCAATATTGTTTTGGTCTTTATAAAATTTTTGCAGCTTGTTATCATACAATTCTGCCACATCCCTTTGCCCTAAAGCGTTATAAGCTTCTATGGTTAAAATGGTGCTTTTTTGCCACAATTTACTGTTGTGATGCAAGTCAATATTTTCGCTTGTATTAAAGCAATGTGCTAATGCATCCTTGGCATTTCCTTCTCTTAGCAAAGTATTGCACAAGTGATAATTAACCTGTGCAATATGTTCTACCTCGTTAATTTGTTGGGCAACTTGTAAAGCTTCGTTAAATGTTGCTTTGGCTTGCGAGGTGTATCCCTTTGCTAATAATTTTTTGCCTGTTTTATTCAAATCACCAATCACGATTGCCTGATCAGGATTTGCTTGAATAAAAAGTGTGCTTAATAGTAGTAGACTCCCAAAAAGGAGTTGTTTGTTTAGATTCATATTTCCCCTTAATTAATGAATTTAGCACTACTACTATCAATAAACGTACCTATTACATGACATTAAAGTGACAAAAAA
>JAHDBT010000461.1 GCA_020630215.1 Bacteroidota bacterium | reverse complement strand
GAAGGACGAGAAGAAGGTGTTTTAAAAACATTAGAAAAAAGCATTGTTGGTTTTTACAAAAAAGATTGTTCTATTGAATTTATAGCAGATGCTTTGTCTATTGAAAAAGACTTTGTGATAAGGATGCTAAAAAAACGCAAGTTGATTTAGCAGATCGTATTCAACCTAAAAAATAACTAGTACTCCATAGTAATTCTATTTTAGTAGAACTACTATGGAGTATTTTTTTGCTCCTTACACCTGTAAGAAACAAGAAAAAATGCATCTCTTTTATTTGTGCAAGTAATTACCTTTGCTAATGGGTTTATAAAAAAATCTATTTAAAGTGTAAAATACGGTTACTGAATAAAAAATGACACAAAATACTTGACAAATAACTATAAATACATTTATTTTGTTACAATGTTCAAATTACCTACCAGCTTAACGAATTAAATAATTTTACAAAAAACAATATTTAGAATGAAAAAATTATTAGGACTATTGACTATTGTGTTGTGTACAGGCTTGTACACTTCTTGCGTAAAAACCAATGTTGCAGATGATTTAGCTGTACCTTTAACAGCCGAAACATTTGCTCGTATGGATACGCTTTCCGAAGAGGAAGCAATGGAAGCTATTGTAGAGTATGTAGAGCAAAACTATCCAGAAAACAGCATCGAAGAAGTTTATGCAGATGAGGACGATAACTACATGGTGATGCTAGATAGTGGCGTAACCTTATTCTTCGATTCAAGAGGCGATTTTATGTATGCAGAAAACCCTGAAGGAACAGAAGGTACTGCAACCGGTGCAACTAGTGGAGGAGGTTCTTCTGATGGTGATAGTGGTGATTCTGGCGATAGCTTAGATGGTGACAGTGGTGATTCTGGCGATAGCTTAGATGGTGATAGTGGTGATTCTGGCGATAGCTTAGATGGTGATAGTGGTGATTCTGGTGATAGCTTAGATGGTGATTCTGGCGATAGCGATGGAACTTCTGGCGCAAGCACAGGGGATAGTGGCGATTCTGGCGATAGCGAAGACGGCGGTTCTTCTGATGGTGATTCTGGCGATAGCGACGGTACTTCTGAAACTGTTACTGGAGCTACTACGGGAGGATAAGATTTGTTCTCCACAAAATGAAAAATACCCTCTGAAAATTATTTTTTTTCAGAGGGTATTTTTATTTTAAAGGAATACATCACCATTTGCTAAAAATAATGAATACGCAACTTTTCCTATTTCCTAAAACGGTATCCTTTTACCTAGGTATACTATTAGCATTAGCTCAACAAATTCAAGCACAAAGTCCTATTCATCATTGGGAAACCGTTGTTATTGCCGAGCAAAACTGGCACTATTTCCTAGGAAACTCGGAACCCGATGCCAATTGGCGTTTCCCCGATTACGAAACCGCAGGCGATACAACTTGGCAAAACGGTATTGGAGGATTGGGTTATGGCGATGAGGACGATGCAAGTATTATTCCACCTGTAAATGCCCTTTATTTACGTACTACCTTCAGCATTGTTGATACCAGTCAAATACTAGCCGCTGTACTCAATGCTGATTATGATGATGCTTTTGTTGCCTACTTAAACGGACAAGAAATTGCGAGAGCCAACATTGGCGTACAAGGAGATATTCCTTCCTTTGATGCCGAAACAACCTATTTTACCGAAGCTCGCCTCTACCGCAATGCCCGTCCCGAAAATTTTATGCTCACGAAATCCGAACTCAACGCCCACCTACAACCAGGCGAAAATACCCTCGCCATACAAGTACACAACGATGGTATAGCATCAAGCGATTTATCGGCTATTTTTTACTTATCCTTAGGCATCAAAAACGATAGCATTACCTACAATCTCAATCCCGAATGGTTTTTGCCGCCTGTTATTTTGGAAAGTAGTAACTTGCCCATCCTTAAAATTAATACCAATGGGGGGGTAATTGTAGACGAACCTCGCATTACCGCACAAATGCAAGTGCTTAACAATTGGACCAGCAACCGCAATTACATTAACGACACGCCCAGCGATTACAATGGACAAATTGCCATCGAAATAAGAGGCTCGTCCTCGCAAACTCGTTTCCCAAAAAAATCCTATGCCCTAGAAACCCAAAATGCCGATGGCAGCAACAACAATACAACACTACTAGGCCTTCCCTCCGAAAACGATTGGATATTATACGGCCCTTATAGCGATAAAAGTTTAATGCGTAATGTATTACTTTTTGAACTCGCTCGTAGCATGGGGCAATACGCACCTCGCACCGCTTTTTGCGAATTGGTAATTAATAATAAATACCAAGGATTGTATGTGTTAATGGAAAAAATTAAGGTAGATAAAAATCGAGTAAACATTGCTAAAATGGATTTAGACGATGTGGAAGGAGATGGATTGACAGGAGGCTATATGCTTAAAATTGATAAAAAAACAGGCAGCGGAGGAGATGGCTGGTACTCGCAATTTGCACCTACAACCAATCCCGAAAAGCAAATTTTTTTTCAGTACGAATATCCCGAATTCGAGGAGATGGCAACCGAACAGGTGGAGTATATTCAAAACTATATTCATGAGTTTGAACAGGCTTTATACAACGAAACTTTTGCCACCAATACATCCACCTATCAGCAATATATTGAGGTAGCTGCCTTTATTGATTTTTGGTTGGCCAACGAAATTTCCTACAATGTAGATGGTATGCGGATGAGTACCTTTATGTACAAGGAACGAGATAGCGATGGCGGAAAACTGAAGATGGGACCCGCCTGGGATTTTAACTTGTCGCTGGGAAATGGTTACGATTGCAATTCGCAAAATCAATATGGCTTTTTAAAGGATTTTAATGTAGTATGTCCTAATAGCAGCCGCCATATTCCGTTTTGGTGGAACAAACTTTTAGAAGACCCCAGCTATACCAAACAGGTGCGCTGTACTTGGGAAAATTACCGAGCAAATTTTTTGGCTACCAACAAAATCCTTAACCAAGTAAATGAAATTGCTCAATACCTAGAAGAAGCCCAAGCTCGCAACTTTAACAAGTGGCCCATCATCAACATTAAAACCTGGCCCAACACTTTTGAAGCCAGCACCTACGATGCCGAAATAACACAATTACAAAATTGGATAGACACCCGTTTAACTTGGCTAGATGAAAACTTGCCAGGCGAATGTACCATTTTTTCCAACATAGATACCACGCAATTGCAAAGCGTTGTTTATCCAAATCCAGCCAGTACAAGCGTAACTATGGAATACTATTTGCCCGAAAACACTTATGTAAACCTCCAACTATTAAATCCGCTAGGACAAGTAATTGCCATGCCTATTAACAACGAGATACAAACGTTCGGTTTGCATAAATTTAAATTAGAGGTACAGCATTTAAATACAGGAATATACTTTATTAAATTCAAAGCGGTAAATCAAGTACAAGTAATTAGAATTTGTATTGTTGATAATTAAAATACATCCCTAAAGAAAATGGGAAAACATCCGTAAAGATGCTTTCCCATAATAACTAAAAATTAGTATTTGCTTCAATACTGTAAAGCGAAGTATACCTGCTACTTGCTACAATATAGCCCGCTTATTTTTCCAATTTGTTTTTCATATTTAGTAAAGTGTGGTAAGGAATATCTACCGAAGTAGAGTTGGCCATCCAATCAGGAATACTACCACCTGGGTCGCTATGAAACTGGTAAGTTACTGTTACTGTTCCATCGCCATTAGGGGCAACCTTCCAAAAGCCGTCAAACTCTGGCACACGTACTCGGTCTTTCACCTTGTCAGTATAAGACGCTACGCCATCCATTTTTAAAATGGTTGTGCCATCTGCTTCCTGTGTTGCAGTTACATGTGTTGCTAAATCTCGGTCGCTTACTGGCCAAGGCGAATCAATAACCGAATACACATAAAACTCTCTGTCAGAAACCCCTTTTAATAACCTCCCTTCGCTGCATTTGTACATCCATTTTGGGTAGTTATCAAAATCACGCAATAAGTCTAAAACTGCATCCACATTGGTTTTAATAGTCACCGTTGCTTTAGAATCTTTTAAGCTGCTGGTAGCCGACTTGCGAGTATAAACTTTTACCCCTTCCTTGTCTTTTTCTAAGTTCCAATCGCCTAGTGCAACAGCAGCTATAGCGGTGCTGCCAAATAAAACAACTAAGGTTAAAATACCTAAAAAGGAACGCATAGAGAAGGAAGAAATCGAATTTAATTGGTTTTGTTTTAAAAACATCATTTGCCTATTTTTTTATTGAAATAAAGTAATTGGGATAGTGGTTTTTAGGGGTACATGGTATTGGGTAGTTGGTATCTGGTATTTAGACGGTTTCGCTTCGCTATCTTATTGTAAAGCGTCGGCTTTTTTTGAGCTTCACCGTACTAAATACGGACTACTAAAAAAACTAGTTGCCCAGCATTTTCCGTAGTTCAACTAGGGAGTCGAAAGGCGTATCTACCACACTTGCATTGGCCAGCCAATCAGGAATATTGCCGCCAGGGTCTGCTAGTCCTTGATGCACAATTTTAGTGATATTATCGGCTTGTGGAATCAACTTCCAAAAACCTTTAAACTCAGGTATACGCACCATGCCCGATACTGGTTTTTGGTAATCAGGTAGTGCAATTATATTTATACGTACTTCGCCCTTATCATTTTTAGTAATGGTTGTTTGGCTAATATTATCTCGGTCAGAAACGGGCCAAGGGGCATCGGTAATGGTATAATAAATAAATTCATCATCCGATTTTTTTTCGAGCATTTTTACCGTCTTTACATTCTGCCACTTCGGATACGCCGCTACATCACGCATAATCACCAAAATATCGGCCACCGACGCTTTTACCGTAGTTACGCCTTTGTATTCTTTTAAGGAGTAGCCATCTACTTTGCGGGTAAATACTTGCACCTCGTTTTTATCTTTAGCCAAAGTCCAGTCCCCTAAAAAGCCCAAACTCGCTATTGCCGAATAGCTCACTAAAGTAAAGGCAATCATTAATGGAATCGTAAAAAATTTGTTGTTCATGATTGTTAAGTAATGAATAATATGATAATGTGAATTAATTAATCGTTAAAAAAATGTCTGAATTTGTATGGATTGGATGTATGTTTTTTGGGGGTTAAATTTTAATGACCAATTATCAAATAACAATTTTCAAATAATACCCAATATCTAAATATCAAACCTCCCAAAATCTGCGAGTTATTGCTCAAACCATTTCCGCAAACTACTCAACGTATCAAAAGGTATTTTTACTACCCCTAAGTTTGCCAGCCAATCGGGAATTGCGCCGCCAGGACGTGCAAGTGCTTGATGTACAACGGTGGTGCTGTTATCGCCATTAGGAATTAATTTCCAGTAGCCTGTAGATTCAGGTACTCGTACCAATCCCTTTTTATGGGGAATAAAATCAGGCACGGATTTAATGTGCATGGTTACCTCGTTGGTTTCGTTGCGGGTTATTTTTATGAGAGCAATATTATCTCGGTCGCTAATTGGCCAAGGGGCATCGGCAACCGTGTAATGGTAATACTCATTATCGGTTATTTTTTTGATGACGGTGCTGGTCGTAAAATGCGCCATCCATTTTCCAAACTCATCGGGGTTGGTTAAAATGCTGAGAACTTCTGCTAGGGGTTTGTCAACCGTAGTTGTACCTTTAAATTCTTTCAGCACATAGTTTTCTACCGAACGAGTATAAATTTTAATATTGTTTTTTTCTTTTACCAAGGACCAATCATTGTCCTGCTTTGCGCTTGTTGTTTTAGTACTCATAGTATAATTAACAGGATTTAATCCTATTCCTAAAAATAATAAACTGCTTAAAAATATAGTGAAAAAAGTATTCATGGATGTTTATCTTGTGGTATTGTTCCTTACTGCTGAACCCAATTATATTAGACGAACAATTTACTAGAAAGGTTTAATTGCCTATAGTGACTCAAAACCTAAGTTCTTGATGACCCAAGCCTTGTCTTTTTTTCCTGC
>JAHDBT010000460.1 GCA_020630215.1 Bacteroidota bacterium | reverse complement strand
TTAAGTTCAAAAGTAATTATGGAAGAATGAAGTAAAATACTTATTTTGCAACAGATGACCAATTATTGTTTAAAATAATAGTTGCTATTCAGCATTAGCTAACTAGTAGTAGAAGGTATAAAATATGCTTCGCTTTAGGTAGAAAGAAAGTACTTTATACTTATTGCCGAATAGGAACAAATAACATTTACCTATGATGAAACATTTACTATGCTTGTTAATACTTTGCTGCTCTTTTCAGTTTCGAGCAGCAGCACAGGAGGTGCTAGAATACGAACTGTTGCAAACCTATACCATAGCCGATTTAGAAGATTTTGTAGAGAGCATTCAAGCTCCTGGTGGGCTAGATGTACTTAGTTTGGTAAATTTGAACTACGATGTAAATTTATACAAGGTAATTTACCGCACGCCCTACAAAACCACCGATAATTTAGTACAAGCAAGCGGTGCAATAGCTGTTCCTGTAGGACTTGATTGCCCACTACCATTGGCTTGTTACAATCATGGAACACAAGCTAAACCTGCTAATACGGCTTCGCACCAAAATGGCGGGCAGTATGAGGTAGCATTGATGTATGCCTCTGATGGTTATATTATAGCAATGCCCGATTATTTAGGCTTGGGTTTTAAGGATGAGTCGGTAATTATTCACCCATACACCCATACTTTTTCGCAGGCCTATACAGGCGTAAACATGATGCGTGCTACTAGAACAATTATGGATGAATTGGATATTGAGTTAAGTGGCGAGAACTTTATTTTTGGTTATTCGCAAGGCGGACATGCTACGATGGCAGTACACCAGCTCATCCAAAACGAGTTTAGCCAGGAGTTTCAAATTACGGCTTCTGCCCCTATGTCGGGTTCTTACGATTTGCGAGAAGCTCAAATCGAACTAATGGGTTCGGATGATCCTTATCCTACGCCAGGTTACTTACCTTATATTATTTTAGCCTACCAATCTATGTACGGCGATTTATATGAGGATATATCAGAAATTTTAAAATCGCCTTGGGATACCGTTGTGCCTCCTTTATTTTATAGTGGTGAATATGGTATTGGACAGATTAATGGACAATGCCCCGAAGTGCCTAAACATATTGTGCAGGACAGTGTGGTAACCGCATTTTTTGAAAATGAAGACCATCCGCTACGTCTCCATTTATTAGAAAACGATTTGCTAGACTGGGCACCCGAAGGCCCCGTAAGATTAATGTATTGTGAAGGAGATGACCAAGTAAGTTATGTCAACTCCGAAAATGCTTTTGATTGGTGGACGGCGAATGGAGCTACGCAAGTGGAAAAAATAGATTTTGGCCTTGGCTTTGACCATAATGGCTGTGCGCTATTGTGTTTTTTAAGTGCCAAAAATTATTTTGACGAACTAAAGGAATCTTGTTTTGTAAATGGTATGACGTATTATGATGCTCCTAGTAAGTTAATTAGTCCAAACCCTGCCAACAGCACCGTTTTTGTTGATTATTTTGAGGGTAGTTTTGAACTGAAAGTGTACGATGTATTAGGGCAATTGGTGCTCAATCAACACAACACACATTTTGTAGATGTAGAAAGTTTACCAACGGGCAACTACGTATACGAATTGATTACAACGGATGACAGTCAGAATAAAATTTTGAAAGGAAAAATGGTAGTGGCTCGATAAAAGCACTTATTATTTTACAAGAGACACTACACGCTAATTAGCTGATTTTTAGCAATTTAAAACTCAAAACACTTAGTATTTCCACCTCTATCATTACTACCTAAATTATCTGTATTTAGGTAGTGTGTTAGGGTAAACCGCCATATAAAAAAGGCATCGTTTTTACTATCGTTGCCTCTTTGTTCGCCTACGTCTGTTACTTGGCTAAACTCCCCTTCAGGATCGATAAGGGTAGATGCTTGTGCTAGGCTTGCAGCTAGTTCGGCTTTGTTTAAATCGAAGTTTTCGTAAAATAGGGAGGGGTTGATATAGCTGGTGCTTACATCATCTATATAATCGGTAAAGGTGAGGTGATGTGTTCCTTCTAGCCCAATAGCCCAAGCATCATTAAGCCGATAATTAACCCCTATACCAACTGGAATATATAGCTGCCATAGTTTATAAGGTTTTCTATCAGGATAAGCAGCAAAGCCTTGTCCTTCGGTACTCAATGCTTGTAAATCGACCCATTCGTTGCGCCCTGTACTAGGGTTTTTATATTGAGCTTGCGGCTTAAAATGCAGTAGTCCAAGCCCTGTCCATATATAAGGCGAGAATTGTTTTATTCCTTGCCCATTTTTAAACGGATGCCATGCAATTCCCGTATCAAAACTTAGTATATTGGTTTTAAAATTAAGGTTGCGGTAATACCGATACCAGCCACTACTAAACAGTTCACTCCCTTCCCACAAAGCATCATTTCCGTATAAGCTCGCATAATTTACTGCTAGCTTTAATTTAATATTCGGGGCTATATCTTGCTCTAAAAAAACACCTGCCGTTGCCCTAAATAAGCGGGGCTGTATGCCCTCACTTATTTCCAATCCAAGCTCTCCTAAAAAAACGCTGGTTCCTACATTTACTCCAATGGCGGTTTCTTTAACCCAGCCATTTTGTTGATGCTGTGCTTGCATTGGTAATTGCCAAACAAGCAATAACCAAATTATGAGTCCTCCCCCTTTTTGTAAGTACAATTGATTTATAACATTACAGTTCATTACTATTAATTTATCCTATTTTTACACAATTTTATCAAGGCTCTAAGATAGTTGACAATTAGTACAGTACAGTATAGCAAAACCATCCAAATACCAAATACCCGCTACTCTCTGGCAAGAAAAAGAGTAAATCATTTCGATAAACAGATCTGTTTTTAGGACATGTTTGTCCAAGCGGTTTACACTTTTTGCTACAAGCGGAGACACTTGCCCCTACTGCCCAGTCCAGCCTCCTGGCTTAATGTCAAAACTTTTAACGTTGAGATAAACAGGTCGTTTTTAGTTAACTTTTTACCTGAAGTATTTACCTTCTGGTACAAAATATCTTATAATACAACAATAGTCACCTTGAAATAAGACTACCGAAAGTGCTGACTGTCAAACTTTTAAAACAAAAACACAAATTTCATCTTCTTTTATTTTCCTATTTGTTGCTAAAAAAGTCTTTTTTTTAACAAATTCAAAACAGTAAGTTTGTATCGCATTAACTTATTCTTTAAACCCCTAAATTTAAAATCATGAATTCAAAATTCATACATCAATTTTATCTTCTTTGTATTTGTGTGCTATTTTATTGTTGTACTGGCATACTCACCTTACATGCACAATGCGATTTACCAAGCGCACAAGCCGAGCTAAACATTAATAATGTACGTGCAGGCTTGCTAAATGGCGGCGACCTTTGGTGGGATTTAAACAATGCCAAATACGAAGTACCCAAGGTATTGCCTGGCAGCAGTGCACCATCTATTAACGCCTTATTTGCAGGAGCATTATGGATGGGTGGACAAGATAGTGGCAACAATGTTAGATTAGCTGCACAAACTTTCCGACAAGAGGGCTATGATTATTGGCCAGGCCCTATTACTAACCAAACAACCAATCCTGATAATTGCGCTAACTTTAATCGCTTTTGGGAAGTACTTGCACAAGATATTAATGCTTTTAAAATCGCTCTTACTAATAATGGCGGCACTTTAGCTCCTAGCGAAATTCCCGAAAGCATTTTACAATGGCCAGGCAGAAACAATCCTCATTTTACCACTTTTAACTTACCTACTAATCACGACTTAGCCCCTTTTTGGGATGCCGATAGTAATGGTCTTTACGACCCTACTAATGGCGATTATCCTGTTTTTGACGAAGATAATTCTTGTGCCATTGCCGACCAAATGATTTGGTGGATATTTAATGATGTTGGTGGCGTACATACCGCAAGTGGTGGAGAACCCTTAATAATCGAAGTGAGTGCCATGGCTTATGCTTTTGCTACTGATGATGCACTTAATGATGCCACCTTTTACCATTATGATTTACGCTACCGAGGTGATGGTGTGATTACTGATTTTTATACCGCCCATTTTGTAGATCCCGACTTAGGACAATACGATGATGATTTTGTAGGCTGCTCGCCCGAATTTGACCTCGGTTTATGCTATAATGGGGATGCGTTTGATGGAGAATATGGAGAAAGCCCGCCCGTAGTTGCAGTACATCTAATGAGTGGACTACAAGAAAACGTAAGCTCTTTTAAATACTATAACAACGATTCTTCGCCACAGGGAAACCCAGCAACACCTGACGATTATTACCAATACCTAAAAGGCTTTTGGAGAGACGGCACACCAATGACCGTTGGTGGTAGCGGCTATAATAGTAGTACAGAACCAACCAATTACATGTTTCCTGGCAACCCCTCTAATCCAGATCAATGGTCGGAGTGCAGTGTCAACAATATTCCTTTCGATAAACGTTTCCTAATGGCATCGGGTCCTGTTATCCTTACCCCAAACTCTAGCTTTGATATGACTTTTGGTGTTTACTGGGCCAATAATTTTGATTATCCATGTCCTAATATTACTACCATGGAAGACATTAGTGTACTTGCTAAAAACTTTCATTATGATTTAGCTGTTTGTGGAGGATTAATTAGCAGTAATTTTACACCCGAAAAAACAGGTAGTAACGCTTTAGCGATTTACCCAAATCCTAGTAAAAATCATGTTTATATTACCACTCCCGATGCGCTACATAACCAAAATGCACAAATTAACATTTACAATAATAGTGGACAACTGGTGCTGCAAAAAAATATATCGAATGCCGAAAAAGAAATTTATTTATCGGTAGAAAAACTAATGGCAGGTGCTTATTTTATTAGCTTTAAAAACAAACAATTTGCTGCTAGTCAAAAACTATTAATTAGCCAATAATTAGCCTGCTCATTTTACTACGTTTGTTTATACTTTTTTAACACAAACTGGAGATTGCCAACCAAATAAACAACTCGCTACTTGTTCAAGTAAAGATTGCCTTAGTAGCTATAGTTTATTGATTACAAAGTGTTTATGTCAAAACAAACTTCTAGTTTATGCTTTATTAGTAAATTCAATACCATGTGCCAGCAAGTTATCTACCAATGCGCTAACACCTACTGTTGCTTTTTCGGCAATAGACGTTAAGTTGGGAATATTACCAACATTAGGAATATTGGGGTCGATGATATATACTGGCACTTTTTTATCTACATAATGTACTAAAGATGCCGCAGGATACACTTCCATAGAAGTACCAATAACTACAAACAGTTCTGCATCGTAACATAGCAGGGCGGCAGATTCAATCATAGGTACCGCTTCGCCAAACCATACTACATTGGGGCGTAGCTGACTGCCTAGTTTGCATAAGTCGCCCATTTTAATCGCTTTGTCGCCTATGTCGTAAATTAGCGAAGGGTCTTTGCTGCTACGTACCTCTTTTAATAATCCGTGTAAATGCATTACTTTGGTAGAACCTCCTCTTTCATGTAGGTCGTCTACGTTTTGGGTAATAATATTTACCTCAAACTTTTCTTCTAGGCGAGCCAGTGCTGTATGTGCCGCATTAGGTTGCACATTAGCGGCATCTTTGCGGCGTTGATTGTAAAATTCGAGTACCATTGCAGGATTTTTTTGCCATCCTTCTGGTGTGGCCACTTCCTTTACACTTACGCCATTCCACAAGCCGCCAGCACCTCTAAATGTTTGTATGCCACTCTCGGCACTAATACCTGCACCTGTTAATACTACTATTTTAGGTTTATTCATATTAATTACGTTTTTGGGTTAAAAAAAAATTTGACTTTCCCCCATTCCTTTAATAATTCAATCATTTTTAAAGTTTGGAGTAAATTTTGTTACTTCGTACATTTTTAACACTTACAAAGTTCCGAAATATTAATAACATTTAATAAAAGTTAAGCACTAAAAAAGGAACATCCATTTTTAGTGGTCAATAAACTTAACTATCCAAAAATTG
>JAHDBT010000459.1:4558-6000 GCA_020630215.1 Bacteroidota bacterium | reverse complement strand
CTTGAAAAATATAATTAAATTTCTTGGTGGACTTTATTTTTTTCATTTCACTAACCTATTTTTGCCTAAAATAAATAGTTAACGGCACGCCTGTAAAATTAAAATGCTTGCGAAATTGGTTTTCTAAATAATTACGGTAAGGTGCTCTTACGTATCTTGGATGATTACAGAAAAACGCAAACGCTGGCGTATAAATAGGCAATTGGGTAACGTATTTTATTTGTACGTGTTTTCCTTTTACTGCTGGTGGCGGATAGCGTCTAATGGCTTCTTGCATCAATTCATTTAATGCGGAAGTGGTAATTTTAAAGGTTCTGCGTTCGGCAACTTTTAAGGCAATTTCCATGGCTTTAAAAATACGAGTTTTTTCTAAAGCAGAAATAAAGATGATCGGTACATCGGTAAAAGGGGCAATTTTATGGTGGATGTGTTCGGTAAATTCTTTAGCCGTGTTGGTTTCTTTTTCAATTAAATCCCATTTATTTACCAGTATTACAATGCCCTTTTTCTTTTTCTGCGCCAGCTTAAAAATATTCATATCCTGCGCCTCAATGCCTGTTTGTGCATCTATTAACAACAAACAAACATCGGCATTGTCCATTGCTTTAATCGCACGCATTACCGAGTAAAATTCGAGATTTTCGTGTACTTTATTTTTTTTACGAATACCAGCCGTATCAATTAAAGTAAATTCTTTTTGAAACATTTTGTAATGCGTATGAATGGCATCACGAGTAGTGCCAGCAATATTGGTAACAATGTTTCTTTCTTGGCCAGTAAGGGCGTTTATTAAGGACGATTTTCCAACATTAGGCTGTCCAACAATAGCAAAACGAGGAATTTCATTTTCGATTTCTTCTTCTTCTATTTCAGGCATAAAACTCACAACGGCATCCATAATATCTCCCGTATTATCGCCATTTATTGCCGATACAAAAAAGGTTTGTTCAAAACCCAAGCTGTAAAACTCCGCACCTTCTAATAAGCGGTAATGATTGTCTACTTTATTAACACAAAGTATTACCTGCTTATCCGATTTACGCAGCATCTTAGCTACCTGATCGTCAAGGTCGGTAATGCCCGTAGTAACATCTACCATAAAAATAATGAGCGATGCTTCATCAATAGCAATCCGAACCTGATCCCGAATTGCTGCTTCAAAAACATCATCCGAGTGCGTTACAAAACCGCCCGTATCAATTACATCAAAATCCTTCCCATTCCAAAAGCTCTCGCCATAAATGCGGTCACGGGTTACACCGCTAATGTCATCAACAATAGCTTCTCGTTTCCCAATTAAACGATTAAAAAAAGTGGATTTACCCACGTTTGGTCGGCCAACTATGGCAACTGTAAAACTCATGTTTCTTTATTTTAGTAGTCAGTGGTCAGAACGTTCGCTGTCGCTTACTGTCAGCAGTCAGTTTTATATGCTGACGGTT
>JAHDBT010000459.1:0-4458 GCA_020630215.1 Bacteroidota bacterium | reverse complement strand
GCTGTCGCTTACTGTCAGCAGTCAGTTTTATATGCTGACGGTTTATTTTAGTGGTCAGTAGTCAGAACGTTCGCTGTCGCTTACTGTCAGCAGTCAGTTTTATATGCTGACGGTTTTTTAGTAATCAGATTAGAACGTTCGCTTACTGTTAGTAGGAAAATTAAAAAATAATCAATCCTCAAATTCAGAAATCTCGTAGAGAGATGACCGACATTGTAGCCCTAGAATTTATTCTAGGGTAAAAAAATCAAATACCAAAAATCCAAGCATCAGCATATAAAAATTTTAAATTCTAAATCTTCGATCTTAAATTCTAAATGATACCCTCCTTAATGATAGCCAACATTTTTCAAAAAGGTATCATTGTTTCGCCAATTTTCTCTAATTTTTACAAACAATTCTAAATACACTTTTTGGCCAATAAAGGCTTCGATATCTTTTCGAGATTGTGTGCCTACCTTTTTTAATTTTTCGCCACCTCGTCCTATCAGAATGGGTTTTTGCGATGCTCGTTCTGCTAAAATTAAAGCACGAATGCGAACAATGTTTTCCTCTTCTTTATAGCTTTCAATAAAAATTTCTACCGAGTAAGGAATTTCTTGTTTATAGTTTAGTAAAATTTTTTCCCGAATAATTTCCGAAACAAAAAAGCGTTCGGGGCGGTCGGTTAAACTGTCTTTATCGTAGAAGGGTGGGTGATAGGGTAAAAATTTTAGGATGTGTTCAAACAGTACGTCAAGGTTAATTTTTTGTAGGGCAGAAATCGGCAGCATCACATCGGCATTGATTAATTTAGCCCAGCTGTCCATTTTTTTGGCAACCGTTTCCTCATCCGAAGCATCAATTTTATTGATCAAAAAAATGAGGGGCGCTTGCAAATGTTTGAGCTTATCAGCGTATAATAAAATTTCCTTTTCGGCGTGTGGATTTTTAATATCTACCATTGCAATCATCACATCGGCATCCTTAAAAGTGCTTTTCACAAAACGCATCATCGACTCTTGCATTTTGTATTTAGGTTCAATAATGCCAGGCGTATCCGAGTATACAATCTGAAAATCATCGCCATTAACAATGCCTTTAATACGATGTCGAGTTGTTTGGGCTTTAGATGTAATAATGGCCAAACGTTCACCAACGAGCGCATTCATCAATGTTGATTTACCTACATTTGGGCGACCAATAATATTTACAAAGCCTGCCTTATGCTGTGCGGTAGGTGCTTTAAAAGTACTGTTCACACCCTGTTCTTCGGCTGCTTGTTCCTTATCGGATTCGGTGTTGTTTTTATTTGGTTCGTCAGACATAGTGCCTTGCTAAATGATAATTAACGACAAGTTTATCTAAGGTAGAAAAGTACTCAGTACCTTACAATATTGAAGCGAAGCAGAACCGTACAAAATACTTTCTACCGTCTATTTTCTACCTGCTACTGGGTACTAAACTTGTCGAGTTAATGATATAAAAAAAGCCGACCTAAAATAGATCGGCTTTTATGCTTTTTGCTTAGTTGCGGAGGCAGGACTTGAACCTGCGACCTTCGGGTTATGAGCCCGACGAGCTACCAACTGCTCCACCCCGCGGTGTTTCGAAGTGCAAATGTATAACCTTTTTTTTTAACAACCAAATTTTTTCAAAAAAGAAATCATTTTTTTTTTCAGTTGGCATACTGTCAAAATAATTATTAGCCACAATTGCCAGAAAAATGTCTGCGAACTTTCAAAAAATAAGTATAAATAGAAGTACCTTAGTTCCATGAAAAAACAATACTTTTTACTAGTAAGCCTATTCCTTTTAATAGCTACTTTATCGGCTTGTTTAAGTGATATTAGAACGCCTTATTTAAAGGACAAAGGAGTGAGCGATGCCAATATAAAAAAAGGCAAAACTTTATTAAAAGAAATGGCGGCAGCGCACGGTATGGATGCGTATTTGAGCCATAAAAATGTACAGATAAAATTGCGTGACGAATGGACAAAAGGAATTAAGCGAGCCGCAGCAATGCCCTGGCACAAAAATAAAGAGTTGGTGCAGTTGCAGTATTTGGTGAATACTTACGATAGTAGATTGATGTTTTTAGAAGGAAAGGCAAAAAATGATATTTGGGGTTTGCAAAATTGGATGAGCTACGAACAAAAAAAAGGGGAGGAGGCGGTCTTAAAAAAAAGTAAGAAAATAAAATTTTGGTTGCCAACCGTTCAGTATTTTATGATGATGCCTTTTGCGATACAGGAAGCCGAAATTGTATCTTATGCTGGGGAGGAGATGTTGAATGGTAAAAAATACGACCTCGTTTTTGCTAGTTGGAAAACCGATGCCCCACAAAAAAATATTGACCAATATTTACTATGGATTAACCAACAAACAAAACTCCTAGAAATAGCACAATACAGCATTAGAGATATGGCAGGCTTTATGAAAGGCGCAATGACCTACGAGGATTTTAAAGAAATAGATGGCGTTACCATTGGCTTTAAACAAACTGCTACAGGCGTACCTGGCAATCTGAAAAAATACCTACATCGTTATTGGGTCGAGGATTTTCAATTTGATGTGGAGGCTCCTAAAAATTCGTTTTATCCTGCTCCTGATAGGTATGGGGATAAATAAATATTTATGATGTTTATACTAGTTGTAAGTTTTGCTGATCAAGTAATAAAACGCTACTCCAGAAATAGGCGGCAAAAATTTTGGAAGTATAGGAGTTGATGAATTAAAAGCACAATTAGGGGTTGCTTCAATAGTTAAAAACATAGATATTGATTTGAAATTTAAAACTTTATCGTATGAGTTAACCATCGCCAAACCCAATCAAAACTTTTTATTTTGTAAAAATGAAGGGTCGAGACTTACCGAATCTTGCCAAAAAATTATTTTACAAGCAGCGAAAGGAGATAAAGTAATGGTAAATAATGTAAAAACTAAAGCGCCTAGTGGGAAAATTAGAGCCGCTCCTTCTGTAAGTTTAGATATAGAATAACGCCAAATCCCTCAACAATTCCCCCACATTTTTTGTATATTGTTATAGATACAAACAAAACCTACTCAATATGCAAAAATTACTACCAACTATTATTTTTATACTTATTTTTTTTACGGAAGGGTATGCCCAAAACACTTGTAATAACAACCGCTATACCCAAGCCATTTTTGAGGAAATAAACATACAACCTGATGTGAAATATGGGGAATCGCCTTATTGGTTTGCACCGTATAACAATGTGGATTTACTAGCAGATATTTACACGCCTGTTGGTGATAGTTTATTACAACGCCCCATGATTATTTGGGTTCATCCTGGCGGCTTTTTACTAGGCAACAAAAATGCGGAAGACATGATGGCCCTCTGCGATAGCTTTGCCCGTAGAGGCTTTGTAACGGCAACTATTAGCTACCGTTTAGGTTTTGACCCACTAGATGATGGCAGCGCAGAACGTGCTGTTTACCGAGGCACACAAGATGTACGAGCAGCCGTGCGATACTTTAAAGAATTTAGAGAAACCTACCGCATTGACACCACTCGCATGTTTATGGGTGGCAGCAGTGCAGGAGGTGTAGCCAGTTTACACGCCGCTTATTTACAAGAAGAAGAACGCCCCCTAAGCACCTATGGCGGCACCTTTGCTCCCGACTTGGGCTGTATTGATTGTACAGGCAACGAATACACACACAGCATGGATTTACTAGGCATTGTAGATATGTGGGGCGCATTGGGCGACAGTACTTGGCGACAAGCAAACGACACCACTCCCGTACTAATTATTCACGGCAGTTTAGACAGTGTAGTACCTTTTGATAAAGGATCTCCTTTTGGTGTTTTTACCATGCCCGAAACCCACGGCGCACTCCCTATCGTTCATCAATCAGAAAGCCTAGATTTACCCTACCAATTCCTTCCCTTTTACGGACAAGATCACGAACCGCACGGCACTTCTAACGGATTTTGGGAAGGAATTGCGCCTACAGTATATTGGAATATCATATTCGATACGATTGATGCTTATTTTTACGATTTGTTAAAACCAAGCATTGGCGAAATTAATGGCAATACTTTTGTTTGTAGTAGTAATGCAGTACAAACTTATGCTTTATCTAATAACCCGAGTGGCGAAAGTAATATTAATTATTGTTGGGAAATTAATGGTGGAAATATTGTTTCGCAAAGTGGGAATGAGGTAACGGTTATGTGGGAAAATATAGGAACTGGTAGTTTAGTTGCAACTGCTTATAATGAGGTTTTTTGTGCTTCCGAAAAACAACAAATAGAGGTGCAAATCTCATCAGCTCCTAGCAGCGATTTTATTTATTTGAGTAATAGTAGCATGGGCATACAGTTTATTGATAATTCTATAAATGCTAGTGAATGGTTGTGGGATTTTGGCGATGGAAATACGAGTACAGAACAAAATCCGCTGTATAATTATTTAGCAGAAGGGGTTTATGAGGTGCAATTAACGG
>JAHDBT010000458.1 GCA_020630215.1 Bacteroidota bacterium | reverse complement strand
TCAAGCCTCCCGGCTTGTAGCAAAAAAGATAACCTACTGTAATAAATATCGAAAATAGTAACTTATGGAAAATGCACAAAACCCAATGTGGTCTAGTATAAAAGACCAGTTTCTATCTGCAAATTACCATTCCCAACGGTTGAGGAAGCTTCTGTTTGATCGGGTCTGTCGGTTACAATTTCTTGTGCAGCTAAATGCTCACCAAATAAAATAAAAGTAAAAATTACACATTTTAAAATGTGGTTTTTCTTGGTAGGTAAAAAAAATATCATTATTTATAATAGTTTATGCTTATTCAAAAATAAAAAGCTGCGAAGGTAGTTAAAATTTTTGAAAGGCTATTATTTGTTGGCTGTTGTGTAAGTGAAGTGAAAAAATAGAAGTACTAGCTGTTTAGGAACGTTTAAATATACTCAACCACATCGGGTTTTGTGCAAATAGTTGTTTAATGTTTACATCAAGCGAGACGCTTGAAGCCCGTTACGCTCCAGCCGTGAGGCTGAACCGGGCGTTCCTTTTTTTATAAAAAAGGAACGCAGGGTCAAGCGTCTCGCTTGAGCCAAACGGGTTTAAAGCCTCTTGGCTTGTAGCAAAAAAGGGGAGACACCTGCAATTAAATAGATAAAATAATAAATATGGAAATGCACAAAACCTAATGTGGTTTAGTATAATAACTTATAAATTCTACTTGATCTTTTGTCCTTATTCTGCGTTGCAAATACTCGCAATAGCTTAGGCTATTCCTGCGTTTTGCGCCTTGCCTAAGAACAAAATTTCTACGCAGAACTGTTATAAGTTATTATTTACACGTTCCTTAGAATTTGGGTTGAAGTTTTCTAAGCAAACTCACTCAACTCCAGCCACCTATCCGATTTTTCATCAATGCTAGCCATCACTTCGCCTATTTTTTTCGACCATTCCATTAGTTCATCATGACTGCCGCCGCCATTTAATTTTTCTTCTAGTGTGGCTTTTTCTGTTTCTAATTTTTCAATATCTTTTTCTAATTGTTCGTATTCTCGTTTTTCGTTGTAGGAGAGTTTTGTTTTGGTTTTTTCCTTTTTGTAGGCTGGCTTTTCTTTTGGTTTATTAGTCGTTGCCAGGCGTTTTATTTCTTGTGCGGCTTTGTCTTCTTTTATTTTTGCTTCTCGGTATTGTGAGTAGTTGCCTGGGAAATCTCGCAGTTTACCATCGCCTTCAAACACAAAAACATGGTCCACCAATTTATCCATAAAATAGCGGTCGTGCGAAACAATAATGAGGCAGCCTTTAAATTTTTCTAGGAAATCTTCTAGCACATTCAGCGTCAGCAAATCTAAATCGTTGGTAGGCTCATCTAGGATTAAAAAGTTAGGGTTTTCCATGAGTACCGTTAGTAAATACAAGCGGCGTTGTTCCCCCCCGCTTAATGTAGAAACATAATTTTCGTGTTTGCTATATGGGAAATCAAAATGATCGAGGATTTGTGCGGCGGTTAAATATTTTCCTTTTTCTAGGGGCAGCACTTCGGCTACTTCTCTTACTACATCAATTACTTTTTTATCCACCGTTAAATCCAATCCACTTTGCGTGTAGTAGCCAAACTGTAAAGTTGTGCCTCGTATTATTTTTCCCGTATCTTGTCGTTCATTGCCCATCAGCATATTTAGGAAAGTACTTTTTCCTGCGCCATTTTTACCAATAATTCCTACTCGGTCACGGCGGTTAAAAGTATAGGTAAAATCTTTAAGTACACATAAATCGCCAAAGCTTTTGTTTAGGTGATGCATTTCGATGGTTTTGCCACCAATGCGGGCCATTTTAATAGCCCCAAAATCTATTTCTTTAACATGTAGGTTGGTTTTTGCTTTGTCTTCGATACTATCGAAAGCAGTAATTCTCGATTTTGCTTTAGTGCCACGGGCTTTAGGTTGTGTGCGTAGCCATTTTAATTCCTTTTTCATCAATTTTTGCGCCTTGCCAACTTCTTGTCCAAGGTTAAAGGTGAGTTCTGCTTTTTTCTCTAAATAATACGTGTAATTACCTCGATATTTTTGGGTCGTGCCTTTTTCAATTTCAATAATTTCGTCGCACACTCGGTCTAAAAAATAGCGGTCGTGCGTTACCAGTACAATCGTATTATTGCTTTTTCCTAGAAACACCTCTAGCCATTCAATCAGGTCAAAATCTAAATGGTTAGTAGGCTCATCAAGTACCAGTAAATCGGGTTCCTGAATTAATACACCAGCCATTGCCACTCGTTTCATTTCGCCCCCCGATAATTCTGATACAGATTGTTGCAGCCTCGTAATTTTAAAACGAAACAATATTTCCTTCACCTTCGCCTCATAATCCCAAGCATCCAACAACTGCATTTGCGCCATTGCTTTTTCTAATGCCAACTGATTCTCTGGACTATTAGACAACTCATTTTTAGCTAAAGTCGCTTCATAAGTATGAATCGCTTTCATTACGGGATTGTCAGATTGAAAAATCGATTCTAAAACCGTACTATTTGGATTTAGTTGCGGGCTTTGTTCGAGGTAGCCCACCTTTACACTTTTATGCACCCGTACCGTGCCATCGCCGTCGCTCGAATCTAAGCCCACCAATATTTTTAGTAGGCTAGATTTACCCGTTCCATTACGTGCTACCAATGCAACCTTCTGCCCTTTGTTAATGCTGATATCAACATTTTCAAAAAGCACCTTGTCGCCGTATATTTTCGTTAAGTTTTCTGCTTGTAGGAAGTTCATGGGGTAAAAATAGGAAAATTTTTTGTTAGTATTTTTATTTCGAGCTAAAGACACAAATTACACAAAGAAACACCTCGTTTTTGTTGTTATACTAGACCACATTGGGTTTTGTGCATTTTCCATAAGTTATTATTTTCGCTATTTATTATAGTGGGTTATCTTTTTTGCTACAAGCCAGGAGGCTTGAAACCCGTTTGGCTCAAGCGGGGACGCTTGACCCTGCGTTCCTTTTTTGTAAAAAAAAGAACGCCCGGTCCAGCCTACCGGCTGGAGCGTAACGGGCTTCAAGCGTCTCGCTTGATGTAATACTTAAACAACTATTTGCACAAAACCCGATGTGGTTGAGTGTAGCAAAGAAAGTTTACAAACTTTGTCCGACTACTTAATAGATGAAAAATAACTATTCCGTTTTTATCAACTTAAACACCTTATACCCCAACTCTTCATTCCCCACTTTTAATATATACATCCCCGTTTTAAAATCTTCGCCCCAATAGGACACGTTTTTTCCTTCTTGGTAAAAATAGAAACTATCTACTAATCGACCTTGCAAATTAAATATTTGAATGTGGATGTGTGGGGAGCTGTTGGAATCGAACTGGTCGTTATACGGAAAATCTACGTTAAGGAGGGTGACATCATTAAATGGATTTGGGTAGAACTGTACTTCAAAATCTACAAGGTCTTTACTAGGACTTTCTAAATTTTCGAGTGCACCATTACTAATGCTAAAACCATCAATAGCTGCTAACATATTGGGCGTTTCGTTACCTGTTTTTACTGCTTCAAAAAACACACTCATTCGATTGCTGATTTCTATATAATCATTAAGGGCAAAGGATTGTGGCTTCCAATTGCTAATACTATCAGCAGTAATGCGAGGAAGTGCTACCGCATTAACGCCATTGTGTACCCATATTTCTAGTCCTACATTGCTAGGGTCAGTATCTAAGGAATCTAAATTGTAAACCCAAGAACTAAAATTTAAAGTAGGATGGTCGTAAGCGGATAGATCCATGCTTGGCGAAATTAATTGGTTGCGAGTAGGCGTATTTTCGTTGTAGTGAATGCGGTAACATCTTAGGCCATTATCATCAGGCAAATCGCTCTGAAGAAAATGAGGATAATCAGGTTTTAGGCCTGGATTCGCTTCATCAAACCAATGCCAAGTATGAATCATTAAACTATCTACAACAGGTGCTGTTAGATAGCTATTCCATCCTAAATCCTTTTGAAAATCGTCGTAATAGCCAGAAATTAAGTTAATGGTGAGGGCAGCATTACTAGCATCTAAAACCAAATTATTGGCTTGGTAAGGAAGGTAGCCCCATTGTACGGCATTTACATCAAACGTATCATTAAATAAACTATCTACTTGTATTTTTCCTTGCGTATTGCTTTGTAATTCGTAGGCTGCTTGTGAGTGTGTTACGTCTACCCATGCATCCGCTATTGTTTGCTGATAGATACTATCTTGCACTAGTATTTCAAAATTAAAAACAGGATAGGGGTTCATTGCTACATCTAATACACTTAAGGAATCGCTGATTAAATTGGCACTCAAAATTTTATCTTCATATCCATACTTTTGGCAAGTAATTGCATATTCGGCAGCCGTTGCAACGCCTAATTTGTAAGTGCCATTTAAGCCACTTTGCCATGGATGTTGGGTGCCAATTAGCGATATTTCTACATCTGTAATGCCTGCTCCTGTTTGGCTATTGCTAACCGTTCCTGTTAAATAAGCGGCATGGTTGTAAGTAGGTCGAACGACAAATAAACCCTGATCTCGGTCGTTGCCAATAATGTTGCCCGATGGTAAAAAGGGAAAAGCCCCCCAACAACCTTGCGAACCCCAACCTGCATGTACCGAGGTATCAAAATATTCTGTTTCTACTAGTACATCTGGCTGGGAGGCATCTACTACCCTAATGCCATCGGCGTAGTAGGAGATGACTAAAAAATCGCCATATACATGCACATTATGGGGCATTACACGAAGTCCAATGGAGGATTTGTATTGATCTAGTTTTTTAATGTCGTTCCAATCGCTAATATCATAAGATGCAATAGAAGCATCGTTGCGTTCGTCGCTGGTAAAAATGGTTTGACTGTCGTCGCTTAACCACGTATTATGTGTAAAATTATTGGGCGTACTTTGGGTTGCTACTAAGGTGGGATTACTAGGGTCGCTAATATCTACAATGCCAAATTTACCCGTATAAGTTTCGGAAGTGTACATGATATTATCTCGCACAAAAACATCGTGTACATAGTTGTTTTCGTAAATGCCAAGGAGTTGGGGTTGTGTGGGATTGGCTAGGTCAAAAATAGCAACGCCTCTATTTTCTGTAGGGATAGAATCGTCGGGGCGGTTATAGCCAACAACATAGGCATATCCTTGTTCGTCAATCCAAATATTGTGGGAGCTATGGATGAGCGAATCGGGGGTGTTAAAATAGGTGGTGTTGATGTTATTGGGTAAATCTCCGAGATCTACAATCATTATTCCTCCTTGCGATTCGTTCACCACATAAGCATACTGTTGCCAGGTTTTTATATCTCTCCATATGGTTTCTACACCATTAATATAAAATAATTCAACGGCTTCGGTAGGCGTACTAATATCAAAAATTGCTACTCCGTTTGTGGTGCCAGCGAGTGCATATTCTTTGCCATCGTCGGCTACATATCCCCAAATATCATTGCCGCCAGCGTCATAGTTTTCGAAATTAATATTGCTGAGTAATTCCATTTGCGTTTGTGCTAGGATTTGCTGGCAGATTGCGCTACAAAAAAAAAGGCAAATGGTTAGAGAAATATATTGTTTTAAAAATAACATCGTTTTTTTCATGGCTAGATGGTTTTTTAGGGTAAAATTGACAAACCACTAAGTTATTTACTTTTAAGTGAAAAATTGGTCGCTTAGGAGGGGAAATAGAAAAAAAATAAAAAAATGGATGGAAATGGTAACGCAGGAGGCAATTGAGGGTATATATAAGTGCATTTGCGTGATGAAACAATGCTTGTTTCCAACTAAACATGTAAGGTTAAAGTGTTATATGCTGTAATAAACTTTTTTTATATACTGTTTTTAGAAACTATGGAATTTTAAAAGCCCAATCTTTGAAAGAAGGTTGGGCTTTTTTGTTTTTTTATGTGGGTAATTGTTTCTAAAAGAGGAGGAGTTTCCTTTTCCGAAATTTGGGGTTTTGCATTAGGCAAAGTGCAAGTTGACTAAGTAACGCATAAAAAATAAATCCGTCATTTCTACTTGATCTTTTGCACTTA
>JAHDBT010000457.1:2622-6034 GCA_020630215.1 Bacteroidota bacterium | reverse complement strand
ATAAGTGCAAAAGATCAAGTAGAAATGACGGATTTATTTTTTATGCGTTACTAAGTAGTAGAAGATAGAAAGTACGCTTCGCTTTTGGTAGAAGGAGGACTTCCATTCCGCTATTTATTTGCCAGTTTTTTAGTATAGGCTAATCAATCTCCTAGCGAGCAGTCCTTATACATTATACTAAAGTACTTGCTACTCATTACAGTAGTATTAGTACCTAATTTCGTCAATGCCAATAGCACTCCTATTTTTAAGCCATAAATTGATGTCTAGCGCATCCAGTACGCCATCTAAATTGCAATCGCTGTTTAAATAAGCATCAGTAGCGGTTTGTTCGGTAAAGTATTGATTGGCATCGGTGTAGGTAATTACGCCATTACCATTTATATCGGCAGCTTTTAAGGCATAGGTTCCATCACTTAATAAGCTCAACTGTTCGGTACCGCTTACTACGTTTGTGGGGTCGCTAAAATCGTAGGGCGTGGTGTTTGGTAGTATAACTGCAAAAGCACTTAACACGTCTATATGATTGCGGTGTCGTATTCTTAGGTAGTAGGATTCACCATCTATTGCTCGTTCAAAACTTAGGGGGGTACCATCTTGGTTAATTACCGTGCCATCATTTAATAACAAAGCTGCTCGTTCGTCCTCCAAAATGGTAGAGTCGTTGGCATTTAGCAATTCCAGATACACCCAATCTACTACATCCGCAGGAAAACTATTGGCATCTGCTACCATTTCTAGGCCTAAATAATTGTAGGGTGGCAATCCGTAAGGTTGTTCTATTTTTAGGATATTGCCTGCTAGTAAATCTGTACGCATAAGTTGGGTAAGCGTATCATAAGGCCCTTCCAATAACACTTTAACTTGCGCTTCTACCAGTGGCACAGCACATTGACTAAAGGCAACTTCCATTTTAGTTAAAATAGGCAGGTGATCCGACATGTTGAATAAATCCATTACCACTTCATCGGGCAATGTTAGATTTAAAGAACCATCGGGTACATTTGCCCAAGGATCAATAATTGCCATATCAAAATGAATGCCGTCGTTGCCATATGCAGTATACGAATCAGGAACCAAGGTAATGCCCTCCAATCCAGACCGTATGTTTTCGTTAATTAATTGCATATCAAAACGGTCGTCTATCCCACCAGGGGAGCCTTCTCCATCAGCAGGATAAAAACTAGAACGAGTTGATTGGGTATAAATGGCTGCATAATCTTCATTTTCGTGTTCCCAATAACCTACCATATCTATTAAGGGATGTGTATTTGCGGCATCAATTAAAGTGCCATAGCCGGGTTCGTAATAAGGGTCGTTATTATCCGTAAAATCGCCGCTGTAAAAATTAAAATCTCCTCCAACCACCATATTGTTATTAGCAGGCAGCGCATTAATATAATTCATTAAATCGGTTGCATTATCTTGGCGGCTGTCTTCATTCTGTGGATTATCAGCAATACGGCCTGCTTTAAAGTGTACGGCAAAAACTTCTAGGAAAGTTGTATCTTGATGGCACGCTAAATCGGGTTCTTTAATGTATAGGTGATAATGATTAAAAGCACGCGGCCAACTATCAATTGTATCTTGCCATAATAAGCCTAATTTGTTGCTGTTGTAGTACAACATATTTCCTAGCGCAAAATTAGAATCGAAGATGGTAAATTCCGATTGTTCGTAATAATCAACACCATTACTATTTAAGGCGGTAAATAAAGAATCGGCTCCTCTCTGTTCTGTTAATTCTACCGCCATAATCACATCGGCTTCTATATAATGCATGATGTTGCCAAAATACGGATGTCGTAAATCGGTACTCGGATTATCGAAAGATGGAAAATTAAGTACATTGTAGGATACTACATTTAATGTATCTTTAGCGGGATTTTGAGCAAGTATGGATACATTTGCAGTTACTAAACCAAAGCAGCAAAAAAGTGCTAGGAATATACAGTTTTTCATATTTATTTTGTATTACTAATTGATTAAATCATTTTATTATTACTCATATTGATGCGCTACATTTTGTAAGACGCAACAACATAACAAATGGCACTCCGAAAAAGGTCATTTGCAAGGAAGATTACATTTTATGAAATATTACATAATAGCAGGTGAAGCATCAGGCGATATGCATGGGGCTAACTTAATGAAAGCCTTAAAAAAGCGAGATACTCATGCATTGTTTCGTTGTTGGGGTGGCGATTTAATGTGTGCAGCTGGCGGTGTTTTGGTAAAACATTATAGTGATTTAGCGTTTATGGGTTTTGTAGAAGTTGTGGCGAATTTACCAACAATTTTAAACAATTTCAAGCTTTGCGAAAGAGATTTGTTACGCTATCAGCCAGATGTACTTATTTTGATTGATTATCCGGGTTTTAATTTACGTATGGCTAAGTTTGCCAACGCAAAGGGCATCAAAGTTTTTTATTATATATGTCCACAAATATGGGCGTGGCACAGCTCCCGTGCAAAAAAAATGCGTACCATTGTGGATGCTTTTTTTGTTATCCTCCCCTTTGAAAAAGCCTTTTATAAAAAGTGGCATATTGATGCTCATTTTGTAGGTCATCCCCTACTTGATGCCCTTACACAAACACCAAAATCTAGCCTTTCGGCATTGCCGTTGGTAAATCCACAACAACAAAAAACAAACACAACTACTCGTCCTATTATTGCCTTGCTGCCTGGTAGCCGCCAACAAGAAATTAAACGAGTGCTGCCCATTATGCTATCGGTTATTCCTCATTTTGCAGATGCCTACCAATTTGTAATTGCCGCCGCCCCCGCTATTTCAGATAAACTGTATGAGCAATTTATGAAGCAACAGCAATGCGAAGTGCAACTTGTTAAAGGACAAACCTATGATTTACTACAACAGGCAACCGCCGCATTGGTAACCTCTGGCACCGCAACTTTAGAAACCGCCTTGTTTAAAGTGCCACAAGTAGTGTGTTATAAAGGAAGTGCTGTATCGGTACAAATTGCCAAGTTTTTGGTAACGATAAAATATATTTCCTTAGTTAACTTAATACTCGATAAAGCTGCCGTACAAGAACTGATTCAGGAAAATTTAACCACCCAAAATCTCGTAGCTGCCCTCCATGCTGTTTTACCCAATGGCAAACAACACCCCACTATTTTAGCCGATTATGAACTGCTACAAAAGGAATTGGGTGCTGGCGGTGCTTCGGAAAAAACAGCGGATTTGATGTTGGAAAAGCTGGAGGATTTTTGAATTTTGAATTTTGAATTTTGATGCTTGATTTTTTTCCTGCTGAATGGCTAGTGGGGAAATCATTTAAAATTTAAGATCGAAGATTGAGAATTTAAAATTTTTGATATGCTAACGTAGAGGAATTTTGATGCTTGATTTTTTTCCTGCTGAATGGCTAGTGGGGAAATCATTTAA
>JAHDBT010000457.1:0-2522 GCA_020630215.1 Bacteroidota bacterium | reverse complement strand
GAGAATTTAAAATTTTTGATATGCTAACGTAGAGGAATTTTGATGCTTGATTTTTGATATGCGATTTTTGACTTTTTCCTGCTAACACTAGGAGGGATTTTATTTAGAATTTCTGATATACTGATGGTGGGGATTTTTGATTTACATAGAAATAACTAAGATGGTGCATTTTGTGCCGTAGGTACAACCTGTTTATAGAAAAACAAATGTAAAATAACCAAGCGCCGTAGGTGCGACCTAAAAATCTGTGTCATCCGTGTAATCTTTAAAATCCGTGATTCAAACTTTTTATATGCTGACGTTGGGGAATTTATGATTTGATAATTGGTCATTAAACATTCGGTTATTATTTGAAAATTGTGATTTGATAATTGGTCATTAAAAATCATTCCTCCCTAAAAACAGGCAGACCCTCCCAATTTAATTGTTTGGCTTGTATGCGCAACACCTCCCCAAATAAGTTTCCATTTAACAAAAGCAGGCTATCCCTACTAGCATAGCTATAATCCAAAGTTGTTTTATTTCCCCCATAATCTCTTAATAATAATTGCTGTTTCGACAAGTCGTATTTCAATTCGTAATCTTGCATTGCGCCCTCCATTGTTTGCCTAATTAAATAACCTTTTCGGTGGATAAATAACTTGTTCCATCTTTTTTTATTATTGATGGATGAACTTATCGTATCGCCATTTAAACTAAAAACTTGTACTTGATAAGCGCCATGTAAAAATGGGCGAGCAGCAGTATCGTCATTAAAATTAGGGGTGTTAAAATAGAGGAAAAGACTTTCTATTAGCAGGCAGCCAATAATAAAAAATTTGGCAATGGTGTAAATCAATAATTGGCGTTTGGAATTAATAAAACGATTTACGGGAGGTGTTTCGAGTAGTTTTTGGTGGATAAAAAAATGGTAGAGTTTTGCGAGATGTGGCACAATTAACAAAAACGACAAGCCCAACAAAAAGGCAGCATACAATTTTACAGTAATATTAAAACCAATGTTTATCATCCATACATTTAGCAGTACGCCAAAAGCAATAATGGCTCCTAGTAAACGGGTGCGCTTAAAGAGGAGGAGGAGGGCTGGTAAAATTTCGATAAGCCCAGCAAAAACGGTGTAGGTGTAGGACGTGCCAATGGTACTCCAATACAAAATATCTTTGGATAAATTGCCTAGCGGGGTGTATAAAATATTAGGTTCGGGCAAGTAAAATTGGTGTTTAAAAATTTTGCTGCATCCGTATTTTAATAATTGCAGAGCCAGGTAATACGCCATCATGCGCTCTAAAACAAAGCGCATTTTAGGGTAAAGATTTTGTTTTTTATCTAACCAAAAACTGCCAATGGCTAGTGGAATAGCTAGTAAAAATAAAACACCCGTTTGTAAATACAAACCTATTGAATCGGAAAAAAAGTGGAGATTTTGGGTGCTTGTTACCATACCCAATATTTTACCAACATACGCTACTATTGGCACTAACAATGGCTGTAATGTTTGCCAAATACTAGGCAATAATTGGTAATGAAATGGCAAACAGAGTATAAATAAGGCAACAAACCAAAACAGCAGCCAATATATTAGGGAGGATATATTTTTCAAATTGAGCAGTAAGTATTTTTAGGGGATTTAGGCAGTAGAACCCATTCTCAGTTGCTTCAAATTTTGGGTCCAAAAAATAAACCCTAGTAAAAGCATGGTGGTCAACACGATAAATCCTAGTAGTGGAATGCTGTTTTCATCGTTTTCTTTATTGCTATCTTCTTCCAAAATACTAGGTACAACAATGGGCGTTTTATTTTCTTGTTCCTTATTGGCACTTTCTTCAAAACCAATTAAGGCAATGTGTGGATAATAAATTTTTAAACTATCAAATCCTATTTCAGGGTTGTTGCATAGACGGTGATTAAAGATGGTATCGACTTCTCGCATTTCCATAAACGTTCTAATTTCTACAACAGAAGTATCGGTCAATTTAACAATGGTATCTAATTGAAAATGGAAAGGTTCGCCAAAATTACCTGCGCTATTAGGCGTAAAGGTTTTGCTACTGCCGCTATGACTTTTATGGGCTATCATTTTAGTTTGGCTGTAGCTATTTGTGCTGATGCTTAGGAATAAAAAAATGGCAGTGCTTAGAAGGAAGTATTTAATGGTTTTCATTTGGTTTGGTTTTTTTGAGGAATTTTAGGCGCATTTACATAATAACCATTTCTTGGACTTCATATTGTCAATAGTCTGTTGAATTTTATAAAAAATACTTATTGACACTCAATTAGTTAGTTGTAGGAGCTTTTTTATTCCGATGTTCGGTTAAATCCCAAACAGTCAATTAAATAAGTTTGCATTTTTAGGCGCAAGCCAGAGGCTTGAAACCCGTTACGCTCCAGCCGGGAGGCTGGACCGGGCATTCATTTTTTTATAAAAAATGAACGTGGAGTAGTAAAAACTCAACGGAGTATTGATTGTGCTAGTGACTCAAAACCTAAGTTCTTGATAACCCAAGTTTTGTCTTTTTTTCCTG
>JAHDBT010000016.1:0-34104 GCA_020630215.1 Bacteroidota bacterium | reverse complement strand
CTGTTAATTGGCAAAACACTTCTCCTTCCTCGCAACATTCGCACGTTAAAGGATTGTATTGTACTAAAGGACAATTTTCGGGCAATGGAACACATTCCCCTGTTAATTGGCAAAACACTTCTCCTTCCTCGCAACATTCGCACGTTAAAGGATTTAGCTGTACAGTACTACAGTTTTCTATGCACTTACCACCGCATTCAATACCGTTTTTACAATCAAAGCATGGATTAATTACAAAATCATCGCTAACAGAAACAGTAGTATTACCGCAATATTCCAATAATTTAACCTCATAAGTAATGGATGGTTGAGGCAAAGGATTAGGGTTTAGAAATTGTGCTAATGCTAACTTTGCAGTAGCAGGAGAGAAAGGGCCAATAGTTTCAATTAATGTTTGTCCTGTTACATCGTATATTTCATATTGATGCAACAAACCCTCATTAGTGCATTGTACGCCTTTCGGTTGTTCTTTAACCTCTTTACTTTCTAAAGTCTTTTTTTTACCGCAACCCGTGCAAGGTTCTGGCAAATTATTAACCGCTAAATTAGAAGGTGAAATGTCCATATTTACAAATGAATTTATGTAGGGCTACTACTGTTAAAAACAGCAATAGCCCATTTAAAAGGTTGTTTTAGCTTTTTTTTATAGGAATGCTATATTAGGTCTTAAACGACGCTCACTACTTCCACTATCTGTTGTTCGATCATCATCAGAACCGCCACCCGTATCCGAATTATTATTTCCAATATTGAGGGTTTCAACAATTTGACTAAACCCATTTACAACGGCATCTATTACCGCAGGAGCATTACCGTTCCCTCCTGTTGTAGTTGCAGTTGTTGTAGGTGCAACAGGTGGTGGTACAATGGTTGGTTTACGGGATTGCAACCAAGCAAACACCGCAATAAACAGACCTATCAGTAATGCAAAGATTCCAAAAATCGCAACGTTATTATTATCCTTTTGCTTTTGCTGTGCCATAGTAAAAAATGATTAGAGTAAACAGTAAAACAAATGCAGATACGCCACCAAATAATAAAAGCTTTCTGTTACCACTTGGATTGTTTACTGTTAGGTTAAGGTTTGAATCAGGAATGTTAAAATCAGGGCCACCAAAAATAGCATCTGCTGTACCTGAAAGGCCTTGCCCCAAACCGAAGCAATCAGTTTGGCATTCAACACTATTAGAAATATTTACGTCGGCCGCTATTAATCCTGTAGTACCCATTTTTTTTTTTACAAAGCATCCTTGTTAAAAAACAAGGATGCTATTATTAAATAGTATTAAGAAAAATCAAAAATATTCAGGAACTACTCTGAAATAAACGCCTTTTCACGGGATTGTTGAGTAAAGGTAAATTTCACGAAATCACCAGCAGGGATTGTGTATTCTAGGCGGATTTTGCCCTGCGCCACGAATGGCTGTCCACTATATACCATACGTGATTTCATCTGTAAATTACTGTTGTCCGATGCGTTAGGATTAACTAGTTTTAATCGTTGTTTTGGTGTGTTTACATCATTGTTTTTAAGGCGCACTAAATGTAAGTCACTTCTGTAATCGCCTTTTTCACTAGTAATCTCTAATGAAGTAATCACAATTTTTTCGTCAACTACAGAACGTTGATAATAAAGGTGCGAATGTTGTAAATGTGTTCCCCCAGTCGCAGCCATATAGGAAGGATCGTACATTTCTGGCGGCTTACACCATCCGAATATGTAACCCGTTTTTGCGTCCGAACCATTACGGTTATCGAACTCAATACAAAACTCTTGTAAATCTTCAAAACGTGAGGTTTCTACTAATACACCTCTTTTTTGCTGACTACTGTTAATGTCAACAGTTGTTACGTTTGCATTAGTAACCTGTCGGTTTAATCTTTTTGCAATTTCCTTTAATCGGTTTCGATCGTCAATAGGAAGGCTGTTAAATTCATCAACTGAAATAAAAGGATTCATTCAAATCAATTTTAATTATTTAATACTATTTCTAAACTAGAAGCCACAAACTTAAATATTGATTTTTTTATAAACAATAGAGCGAACAATACCGTAGTTTAATAATATATATATATAACTAACTAACAACCTTTTACAAAATAATTCAACACAAAAAAAATAATTTGTTATTTATTCAACATACTTTTAAGGATTTAAAAAAATAAGTTTGTTGATTTAATATCAATGATGTTAAATAGTTGATTATTAATGTTATTTTTCGTATTTTTGCTACTAGGTATTAATTGAAAGACTAATTAAATTTTTATGGTAAATCCAATAGTAATTTATTTGTTTGTAGGAATTTTTTCGAGTGCAGCACTTTTGTTTGTAGCAGTACAATTCAGGAAAATAGCTATATTTTTTGTAGATGATTATAAGGAAGCAAAAAAAGAAATTAATGATAATTGTCAGCATCAACGATTTGTACAAGATAAAAAGGAAGCATCCACAAAAGTATCACAAGTAGCTAATAAACCTAAGAAATATCACCACTACGAAACGAAAAGAACAACAGGATATAAAAATATTTGTTTTGATGAGTTTACAGGAGACTATGTTGATATTGCTCCAGTTTCGGATTTATTAGTAAAAAATGGACAGCTTTTTTTTGTTCGCAACATCGACAATGTTTGTACACATGTATTAGGATTAGATAAAGCCGATAAAAGTAAATTTCAAAAAGTCAACTCAAAGGATTTTTATTTTCGTCCTGTCGAAATCACAAATCGAAGTAATGAAAAAAAAGTTATAGATACTGATACGGCAAAGGAAAAACAAACTATTGCTACTGCAAATAAGGATATGGAAAGCACTAATTTTGATGATTTTTTTATTACAGGAAAGGCTGTGCAAAAATGCTTTGAATGGAGAAAGCAGGATAATACCTTTCGTCCTAAAATATCGGAACAAACAGAAAGGAAAGAATTGAAAAAAGCAATTGAAAGTTTAGCGGCTAATAATGAAATTTGGAGCGTTGAGCGTTTGGCTTTTTCTTCTAAAAACAATTGTATTAAAATAAATAACAAACCTACTAGGACTTATAATTTAGTAGCACTTGAAAAAATAGGATGCGTAATGGCTAGAGGCAATTGTAAAAAATACCAAATCAACGAAAAAGGGTTTTTTGTAGAAGCTGGTTATTTGACCAATAAATAATCCCCTCTCTACGATTACCACCCTAAAACCAACATAAACCAACATTAAAACCATGATGTTACCACCATAATACCATAATGTAAGCCCTTGTAAATAAAGGGTTCTATTGAATATTTAAGACTAAAACAACCTACCCTATTTTGTAAAAAATAGATTTACTCTTAAATACTTAAAATTACGTTAATTATGAGCAATGAAAAGGAATTTATTGAATTTACGGAAGTAGTAAAACCAACTAAAGAGGTAACTATTACTAATAAAGATAAGGTTGAGCTACCCGAAGTTACAACCGCTAAAGCAGCCAATAGTACACAAGTAGCTAATAATAGTACATCTGTTAAAAGCAATGCTATGTCTACCAATACCAACACAAAAAGAAATGTGACCTCCAAATATTATTCTACAGAAGATCGTTTTGTGGGGATTTTTGAGAATGGTACGCATGGGGCGGCCGAAGGTTTTATTTTGTTTATGCAGGCTTTTAACACAATTTCACAAGTAGGGCTTAAATCTATAGGACTAGCTAATAATATTGTTGCATTAGCCGCTAACTTAACTAGCTTCCTTCATTGGAAACCAAAACAGATCATGCAGTTTAATAAAATGTTAATGAATGATTGGGGATTTTTTAAAGTCGGTTTTGGTTGGCTTTTTATTTTTTCCTGTTTAACTGGAGCTGTTATGTTATTGGTAGTCACTATACAATTAATTCAGTCTGGACAATTAATTGACACCGCAAAACTTTAAATGATGATTAATTTAAAACCTTTATTAGTAATGCTCCTGGGTATTACTTTTATTTTTTGTACTGTATATTTTTTTCAGGTGTTATTGCTTTTTTGGTTTGGCTTGTTTTTTGGTTTGATTGCGGTTCAAATTTATCTTTGGCAAAATGTAAAACTACTGTCTACTTATGCGATACCCCTTATAGTTGGTAATACCGAAACAAAGGAGCAACTAATAAAAATGTTAATGCCTTCGGTTTGGTTTAGCACAGAAAATAACATCATTATTCAAGTGCAAGATCCTGATTCTAAAATTGATCAGATTAAGCTACCAGTTAAAAAAGTAGATGACTTTAATTATGTGTTGTGTGGAAAAGGTCATATTTTACAGCGAATGGAAACGCTTTTTAAAACTTACTAGATGAAATACTTTGTTTATCCTAATACAAAAAGCATTTATAGTGTGCCTAAAAAATACTACTATTGTATAGAGATAATTAATTCAAAATGGTTTTGAAAAAGATCATGAAATAGTTTTATTTTACAATGGTGATACCGCTCCTTTTCACAATGATACTGTTGAAAATTGGAATGATTATTTTGATAAATTAAAATTGATTTCTTCGTTGTATGTAGATAGAAAATTTCATTTACAAATGTAATTAAAATTCAATCCCTTTAATTTTGCCATCTTTTGGCCCTTTATCAAACAAACGTAAATAAGCCTCCGTGGAAGCAAATTTTTTATGTCCCATCTGTTTTTGCATATCTAAGGGATTAACACCACTATCATACATTTTTTCTAGTCCGCTATTTTTTAGCTGATACAAGGAATAGGTTTCATTTTCGATACCTATTCCTTTTTTTGTTTTCGTCCAATACCTTTCTAAACTTCTAATTCTAATTGGAGAAGGCCCCGCAAGTAGTTTACCATTGTTTTTTGAAAACAGAAACCATTCTTTGTTCGTGTGATTTAGATATTCGGCTAAATAAGGAATGATAAAGGAGGGGATTAAAAAAACGTGATAGTCACGGTTTTTTTTACACACTTCATTTAAGGGCAGTATAATTTTTTGTTCTTTCAGATGAATGTGTTTTACCTGTATCCTTGTTTGCTCAACTATGCGCCTTCCTGAAAGTGTGAGAGCCATGCAAATCGTAAACGGCTTAAAATGTTGCTCGGCATATTGGAAAGCTTTTTTTTGTATGTGTTTGGGAATGGTTATTTTTGGTTTGGCGTTTACCGTTACCTTTTTGCATTTTAAAAAATAATTCTCTTTTATTATCTCACGCTCCACCAATATGCCTGTTAAAATCCCCATTACTGCGTGATTATTTTTAATTGTGACATTTGCTAAATTTTCTCCGTTATCTTTCTTTTTAATCAAGATTAAATAATCTAGGTAGGTACGAGCTATTTTTTTTGATAGTTTTTTTATTGGTAGGAGTTCTTTATTTTCGGCTACAAGCCAATTTAGGAAGCTGTTAAGGTGATTGGTATAATTGTGTCGTGTTACTTTCTCTTTTCCGTGTATCGCTAAAGCAAGTGCTGTTTGATAGGCTTGTGTAATGGTTTGGTTCTTTGAGCAATTTACTTTTGTGTTATGATGTATTTGCTTTTGTAATTTTGTTTTTTTTATCCGTTCTATTATTTTTTTTACTGTTGCATCATCGTATATATTTACGGATGACGGGTCTATCTTTTGATCAATTAATTGATTGATGTTTTTGATTAATGATTGGTATTTTTCTTCACGTTGGTTTAGGTCGGAAATGTTGTTGTATCCGGCTTTCCTTTTCCTTTTGTAGTTGTAGGTAAATACAACCTCCCAACGCTTACCCCTATTTAGGTAAGCATGTTTAAATTTTTCCTTTCTCATTTGAAGCTGTTAAAATTGAATAATAAGGTTGTTTTAGTCAATTTTTACAGGCTACTGTGTCAAGTAAAAGCAAAAACCTTAACACAATCATAGTAAATTCTTGTGTTAAGGTGTTGTTTATCAGCGTTTTATGCTGAAAAATGCGGAGAAAGAGGGATTTGATATATGACACACTAGCATGTAAATTTTTGATTTTTAGGCTTTTATGTAACTGTATTTTTTTAATAATTTGACACACCTCTTTTTTTTAAGTTATTTTTTTAGATAGCGTATGGTTTGTATCTGTTAGCTGTATTACCTGTCTTTTTAATTCTTCGTTTTCTTTTTCTAGCTGCTTAATTCTTTGTAGCATTTTTACGGTGTTTTGGTTGCTTATTTGGTCTTGTTCTACTTCAAAGTAATTGTATTCTACTTCTAGTATTTGTGTTGCTACAGCGCATACTTTGTTTGTTAATTTTTCTCGCTGAAAATTTGAATATAGAGCCGATTTACTTACGCCTTTTTCCTCGAAAGCTAGAACATAATATTCCGCTTTAAAAAATTTTTTAGATAATTCTCGCTTTAGTATCTCACCTTGTTTCATAGTGCAAAAAGTTTTTTTTGAAAAAATATTCCTGTTTAGTCCTGAAAAATGTTGTTTTTAAAAGATTAAACAGTATATTTGTGATGTTGAATGTTAAATGTTAAATGTTATTAAACAATTTTAAGCAATTTTTTTATGGAAAACAAATTAGAAAAAGAACAAAGTGCAAGCAGCTTGCACAAAAGAAAATACGCCATACTTTTTTGGGTGGAATACATTAACTGTTTGTATTTCAGTTCTTCAGCAGAAAAAACACAGTTACAAAACGAATTGTATTCTGAAATTAAAAAAACTAGGGCTACAGTAGTTAAATATGATATTGGAGAAATACGCCTTTCAGACGAAACAAAACAATGTATTGTAAGAGTTTTTGAAAAATATATAGTAGGTTTTGTAAAGGAATGGCTAACTACGGAACACGTTGCCAGTATGACCAAAATATAAAAGGTTGTTTTAGTCTTTTTAAGGCTTAAAAAAGTGCGGATTGTAAAACGTCCGCACTTTTAAATAATAAAGCGTATTTAGTATTATTTAAGCGCATCGGTTATAAAGAACTGATGCGCTAATACTAAAGCTTTTTTTATACCTAAGTGTTTTTGCTATTTTTTTAATAGGGGTATATGTTATTATTAGGGCCTTTATGGGGTGAACAACTGAACAACTTGCTTTATTTGCTTTTAAACTATTGTTAATCAATAAGTTAGGTGTTCATTATTGATATGAACGCAAATGAACACAATGAACACAAGCACTAAAACCACCTAAAACAACACTTATGTACTTTGAAATTGCAAGATTTGAGCTTTTAAACAAAGATGTTGCTTTAGAGCTTGCAAAAATGACGAAGCAAGCGGAAAGTTACATTAATAGAAACCCTGAAAAAACACAGTATGCAAAATTGCTAGATGATAGAATAACCTTATTGTTGAATTATCAAAAACTGTGTGAAAACACTATATCTTTTCTTAAAGATACAATTGAAAGGGATAAGGCTAAAAAAGGAGCTTTACCATTGGAAATTGTTGAGAAGGTAAATATTCAATTCCCTACAACCATGTATTATCCTAAAGACCTAGAAGAACGAAAAGCGGTTAATAGGTTTATTAATTTGACTGATGACGAATTTTCTGATTATTGTGGTAATAAAATTAAATATGATGAAAGTGCAGAATTTAAAACTATTGGGCAGATTTACAATGAATCAACGGTGACCGTTATTGTAGGAGATACCAAGATTACTAAAACGAAAAAAAACTAATTAACAATACTAAATATGGCTAATACTAAATTTAAAACGCTAAATATTGGGGGTAAAAAAACACCCGATAAGGAAGAAATTGATCGTGATGCTATACTAGAAAAAGTTTACAGCGAGTTTTCTTCTAATCAAAAAAACTTTCAAAAATTTCCGCTTGAAGCCTTCCCCTTGCCATTTCAGCAAATTTTTAAAACTGCTTCTGAAAATAATTTACCTGTGCCTTATGTTGCTACAACTTGTTTAATAGTTGCGGCTGGACTTATAGGCAACTCTTATAAAATAAATCTCACAAATTTATGGATCGAACCTGCTATTCTTTGGGGAATAATTGTTGGCCCTTCCTCAAAACTAAAAACGCCTGCTATGAAGTTTGGAACTTCTGTTGTGTACGATATAGAAAAAGAGAAGCAGGAGGAGTATGACGAGAATTTAGAGTACTGGAGGGGCGAAATGGCTATGAAGAAAAAGGGAGAGCCAGACCCCCCTAAACCGTTCCGTGAGAGCGTTTATTTAGATTCTGCTACTGTTGAAGCCGTGAGAAGGCGTATGCTTTCTTATCCTAAAGGTTTGGTTTTGATAAAAGATGAATTGATGGGTTGGGTAGGTTCATTTAATCAGTATTCAAAGGGTGGTGAGGAACAGTTTTGGTTGTCTGCATTTAATAACACAAATGGGAGCGTACAAAGAAATGATGATGAGAAAAGTTTTTTTGTTTCTAATCTTTGTATTTCTGCAATAGGTGGGATTCAAAACGCAGTATTAAAAAAACTTGCTTCAGGAAATAGAGATGATAACGGTTTTTTATATCGTTTCCTTTTTGCTTTTCCCGAAGATAATAAAACCCCTAAAATATCTTTAAAAAATAAACCATCTATTGAGTTTATTACGGTGTATAAAAAGATTTTAAGAAAGTTGCACGACATAAAATACAGTAACACAGAGGATGCAAAACAAATAAGTTTTACAGTAGAAGCAGAAACCATTTTTGAAAATTTTTGTAATGAGTATTTGCACACTAAAATTGTAAATGCAAATGATGAAAGTTTGGATAGTATGTATAGTAAGTTTAGGGGTATATTAGCACGTATTGCCCTAGTTTTAGAATTGCTTAATTGGGCAAGCAATGACTATGCTACTACGGATGGGGTTGATGAACCAAAATTTGTTACGGTGGATGCTCTTGATAATGCTATAATGCTAATCAAGTATTATATAATGACTAGTGAAAAAGTACATTCAATTTTACGTTACGAACAATTGCCTGATAAGGTTTTGAGGGTTTTTGAGTTACGTATGGAAGGTTGTTCGTACCGTGAAATTTCACGCAAAATAAACATAGCTACAGGCACTATAAGCGGCTATACAAAAAAGTATGAAACCTTGTTTAATCTAATTCCTAAAAAGTAAAAAAAATATGAAACATATAGTACCATTATCAGGTGGTAAAGATAGCCTAGCAACAACGTTGTATATGATGGAACAAGGAATTGAATTTGATTCTTTTTTTTGTGACACAAAATGGGAAATTGACGTAACTTATGGACACATAAATGAAGTTGTTGAAAAATTAGGTCTTAATCTAATTACTAGAACATCAAAAAAATATGATGGTTTATTAGGTTTGTCAAAGGATAAAAAACGCTTCCCCTCAACTAAAGCAAAGTTTTGTACTGTTGAGCTTAAAGTAAACGTAATGATTGATTACATATTGGACGAAGTTAAAGACAATGTTACAATGTATCAGGGCATCAGGTGGCAGGAGAGTAGAAACCGATCAGGACTGGACAAACAGGACGATTATTTTAAGCATTATTTTGAGCCTTATGGTTTCACTAAGGGTAAGTATCACGAACAGCTAAAGAAAGCTAAAGAGAAAGCTAAAAGAATGGGAGTTTTGGAAGGTGCTACACAGTCGTTTATGTTTGGTGAGAATCGGATTGTTTTGGCTACAATAGAAGGTAAAGATCTTTATTCCATAGCGGAGGTAGAACGCATTAATGAGGCTACTAAAAAGCCTAAGTATCATAATTACAGGAAAAAAGATGTGATTAGTTTTTTAGATAAATATGATGCTATTCTAAAGCGTCCAATTATTAGCTGGTATCATGAGAAAGTTTTTGAGTTTATAAAAGAAAATGGCTTACATTGGAATCCTCTTTACGACTTAGGTTTTACTCGTGTAGGTTGCCTTCCTTGTATTATGTGTACTAAAAATGAGGTTTTATTAATCATGGAAAATTTCCCTGAAAGAATTGATTTGATTAGGGAAAAAGAAAAAGAATTTGGTAGTACATTCTTCCCCCCTAATTACATACCCACTTCTTTTTGCACTAAAAAAGTAGTAAGCAAAAAAGGTATTGAATCTTATGTTCCTACTATTGACGATGTTATAAGTTATGTTCAATCTAAAAATAGCACTCCTCCTTTATTCGCTCCTTCATGTAAAAACCCTTATGTTCCCTGTGAATAAATTTTTTTGAAGGAATAAAAAAGGCTAGTTATAATTTTATAACTAGCCTTTTTTTATTTATCTATGCTTACAAGCTGATTGCACTATTTTCATAGTTGCCTTTTTAGCCTTTTTTCTTGCGGCTGTTTTTTTACCGTATTTAGCTTTTTGGCCATATTGTCAATATAACGCTTACAAGCGGCTCTTATTTTTGTATAACTGCCCTTTTGCCCTGCACAGTATCTTTTCTTCCAATTTCTTATTGTTTTTAAGCTTGACATGCTTTTATTTTTATGATTTAGTTAATGATACCCTAAAACACCCTCACAAGGCTGTTTTAGGGTTTTTTTTGTGTTTAATGCAAAAAAACCGTATTTTTGGCACAAAACAAGACTAAATAGGACTTTTTGTGTATAATAATCCAATACAAATTTTTGACTTTCTATTGCGACAATGTGATTATAAAACAATTTCTCAAATAAAAAAAGAGATGGAAATAGAGGGCGTTAGTATTTCTGTAAAGGTTATTAGGTGCTTTGTTAATTCTCAATGTGCTAAATTCCCCGATACTTGCGATACTAAAATAATTAAGGTTGGCCCTAAAAAAACACACGTAAATTCCTATAAATTTTTTAATTCAATTAGACCATGTTTGAATGGAGCAACCGAATGATTTAATAGAGGAATATAAAAAGTTTATTACTCAGCAAAACGACACTATTTTAAACTTGAAAAATGAAAACGAAAGGTTAAAAAAAATACTTTTTAACATTAATGGTTTCGCCGTAGATGTACAGGAAATATTTAATCTTGTACAGGAAATTATGGGTTTTGAAAATGGTATTCCTGATTTGGGCAAAATGAATAAATTTCAAATCGGGCAAATGATGGCAACGGCTTTTTTTAAGGTTGATATGCTAAAAATAGAAAGAGAACTAGGCCCTTTGTTTCAAAAGGTGCAAGATAGATACAAAACCGTTTCTGATGGTTTCGTTCAATTAGAAAATAAAGAAAAAGTTTTGTTAAACGAACCTAAAAAAAACAAAGAAAATGGCTAAACACTTAGCAAAAAAAATACGCTTAGATTGGCTTGAAGAACAAATTGAAAAAAACAATAAAAAGCCTTCTTATAGTGAGTACAAAAAAAAATACTCATTAGGTGAGCGTCAATATAAAAAGGATTTAACAGAGGTTAACAAGTTAATTAAGCCCTCTCCTATTACCGCTAAAAAAACAAAAAAAGCCCTCCCTCAAAAAAGCAATGTATCTAATGGTGTTAATCAGGATGATTTGGATTTTTTAGATAATCAAAAAGCTTTTTTTGATGATATTACAGCACCTCGAAAAAGAGAAGTACAGGCGCAAGTATTAGATACTGAAGTAGAGCTATTAAGAGAGGACGATTTGAGCGATTTAAAAGAGGATAATAGTATGATAGATGATTATGCTGATGAATCCGATAGTCCAGGTGTTGCCGCTGAAAATGATGAAATTGAAGCAGATGAACAAACGGATCTCGATGATGAAACTGATATTGATGATGCCATAAAAAACCATCCAGAATTTACAGATTTAAACAAACAATTAGCTGGTAATTTGTTTATGTCGGCTTATTCCGACCTTAACAATAAATTATACGCTTGGCTATATCGCAAGCTGTTTTTCAACGAAATAGACGTGATGGTTCTGAATTTTGATAAAATCCAAGATGAAGGACTAAAAGCGGCAATTACTGATAAAATAAAAAAGAAAACTCATAAAAAATTAGACGACTACCAATACTATAAAAAAGAAATACTTCCCTTATCACAGGAAGAAATAGACGGTATAAGAGAAGATTTTGAAAAAGAAATTGATTGGTTCGCTGAAAACCACCTCACAGAAGGCGGTTCTCGTTTTTTTAATGTGAAGCTGGCAAATTTTAAACGGCTTATTTATTTGACACCTGTTTTAATTGGTACAGTTGGAAGTAGATTAATTGCTTATTTCGAGGAAAAACTATCTGATATAATCTAAGCTTTTATGTCCGAAAAAAAAGAACAAGGTATTGATAATTTCAATACTGTAATTGTGGGAGAACAGGGCATGGGAAAAACTTATTTCTCCCTTAATAAAATAGTACTTCCTTATATTAATTTGGAACGGAAAATATTAATTCTTCATCATAAAAACCACCCCGATTACAAGCACATCCAAAAAATAAAAATAACACAGTTAGCAGCATGGTGCAGGCGTAAGGACTTGTTAGGCCCTGCTTTCTGTTATTATGATGATACGGATGTAATGCTCGAAATTATCTTGCGAGATTTTGACCAAATGGGGACTAATAGCGGCTTAATAATTTTAGATGACTTTACCTCCTGGCATACAGGCAAAATGTCGAAGAATCTCAAAAAACTAATTATTGATCCAAAACAATCTAATTACGATCTAATTGTGCAAGCGCACTCGATGGAAGATGTGCCAAAAGGGTTTTTATCAAAAGTACAAGTTTTAATTTTATTCAAAACGAAAGACAACATCGAGCAACAAACATTAAGATTGCCAAATGCATTTAGAAAAAAATATAAAACCGCAGCACTAAACCTACTAAACAACTACCAAAAAGAAGATTATAAATTTTTTATCATAAAATGAAAATTGTTTATGGAAATTGCAGTGAATAATAAATCAAAAACTATTTATTATCAATTAAACGATGAAAAAAAAACCTTGTTTTTTGCAAAAAAAAACGATAAAGTTCAACAAGTTTTTCAGGTAAATAGTGATAATACTTTTTCTGATAAGGTGATTGGTGCAGCACTACCAAAAAAAGCTACTGAAATTAGTGCAAGTGATTACCAGTACACTAAAAAATGTGTCGAAAATGGATGGGCTACCGTTCCGTTTGAGTTGCAAGATTTTTTTATAAAGCTTAGTGCTTTCGAGCAATATTATAATTCACCAAAATTTAAAGAAAATACTTTTATGTTGGTGGTATTGCAAAAAAACTGCGAGGGGTGTAAATGGCTAATGCCATATCTTTACAAAGTTGCAGAACAAGTTAATGATTATGAAAACGGGAAATTGAAAGTCGTGGCCATGGATGGCCCTTCTATTTCTGTATTATCCGAGCTTGAATTTTTTAAGCCTGAAAATATGCCAACGGTTCCCAAAGTTTTTCTTTTCCAGAAAGGGAAAATGCAAATTATTGATTTTTATCAATTTGGCAACGTTGCTAATATTGTTAAAACAATTACTGATGATGATTTTATTTTGCCAAACTCAAAGCGAAAAAAAACTGATGAACCGAAGCAAGAAAAAAAAGGCGAAGAACAAAAGTATAAAGCGGCTGTAACAGGTGATGACGAAATGCAATTAGTAGCACCATTTCAGGACATGGCTGTTAGCGAGTTTCTTATTTTTATTTTCTTTCCTGCTGCTTATACGCCTGTTTGTGGTAGTGAATTAGGCTTATATTCTGATGTTTTTGAAGAACTCAGCAAAAGGTACAAAATTCGCATGTTTGGCGTTAGTGATGATAATATTGAAACATTGATAAAATACGTAAACGATACAGAAAATGGTGTGAGCGTAAAATATTCACTCTTGGCAAATGGAATAAATATTGCCGCTGCATACGGGCAAATAGAAAAAGGAGAAGATGATAAACCTGTAGTAGGACGTGGTATTACCATACTGCGAAAAATTAATGATAATTGGACAGTAGTTTACAACGAAAAAATATATCCAAACGCAGCAAGAAACGTACAGGATTTACACGTAAAACTAGCATCTATCAATCAAGCAATTGAAACTGGCGGTAAGTGTACAGTAGATACGCTAAAGGATGTATTAAAAGAGGAAACGGTAAATGTAGAGGGCAAAAACTATTATACAGGCGCAAAAGTGGCTACTTATGTAAAAGAGTTGATTGATAGAATTGTTTCTTTACAAAGTTAATGCTAACAATTTTAGCCTAAAAACGCTGTAAAGCTTGTGTTAATGTGCTGCATCGGCGAACCGAAGACAATGTTTTACAGCGTTTAGGCTATTTTTTTTAGTTTTTTTAATTAAAAATAATTATTAAAATCAATAAATTATTATGAAAAAATCAACTAAAACATATTTACTAGGGCTTTTAATGGGCTTTTTATATTGTTACTTTTTCACCAATAGCAGGTACAATACAGGTCAAAAAGCTAATATGTTTGTACGTGTAAAAAAAGATGGTGAGGAAAAAATTAATTATTTCGATGATGAAAATACAGCACGTTCAGTATTTAATATGCTTTTGGAAGCTGGAAGTTATGAGGCTGTTACACTGGGTAGAACTGTAGGTGATCATTACGAAATTATTTCCGCTTTTGTTGAACCATTAAAAGTTGAAGAAAAAGAAAAAGAAACGGCTTAATGTTTAATCCTTTTTACATTGATTACCCGTTTTTATCATACTTCTGCGATTTTATAGCAGATTACAAGACTTTTGAAAAAAGGGATGCAATTAACCGCTGGCGTAGTGCAATGTTACTAAAAATTGCACCTAAAAAACGCCTTACAAACCGCATTCGAGATGTACCAAAACATCAAGCTTTATTTTCGTAATTATATTTGTTTTTAGTACAACGGCCCTTATTAAGTTTTTCGCTTTTTAAGGGCTGTTTTTAATTATACATTATGTGTAATAAAAAATCCCTCATAAGCTTAGTGTATAGCCTATGAGGGGTTTTTGTTACTTCCCTTTATAATCCGAAGTTACCGCAAACTTACGAGTATTAATTTTAGGCTCTTTCATTATTTTCTCCTCGTATACTGGCTTAATGTCCATATCGGTATATTCTTCGTCTTTGTAGATTTTGTGTTCTACAAGTGCCATTACTTTAACATCTACATGTACTTTCGTCATAAAGTTATCGTTGTAAAGCAAAACGTAATAAGTGCCTTGTGGCCTATCCTTTACAATAAAATAGTTTGCTGTGCCTGTTCCATAATCAATAGCAGCATATTTTTGATTTGCTAAAAAAAGTTGTGCATTTTTATAGTCTGTTAATGCATAACTTATAGTTTCTTTTCCTTCTGGTAAAACAATATCTGTTGCTGCTCCTGCGGCTGCTCCTGCTGTACCTCCAGAATATATAGCTCCTCCAAATTTAGCGATATTTACTATTGCTTTTTTATTTTTTGCCCAAGCTTGATTTGATTCTTTTTTTACACAAACCCAATAAAACCACGATACTATCTTTTTAGATTCGTATTTAGATTTAACGCTTTGCGGTAACGTTACAGGAATTGCTTTTTTAGTACTATTTATACTGGTAAATGCTGCTACTTCTTCTGCTTTATTAAAAATCATTTCCTCAACTATTTCTTTTGAAGCAAGTACCTTTTTAGTTTTTTTTGTATAAATAGTATCATGCCCTACTACTACTTTTTTAGTGTAAATATTCCAAGTAGTATCTTGCTCTGTTACCCATTTTATACTAGTATCAAAATTTGCGGTTGCTTCGGTGCCAGGTATGCGCTGAATTTTAACTTTGCAAACTCTACCTTTTAATTTGTGCTTGTTTTTAAACCTAAATTTGTAAACCGATTTTTTGTTAACTGCTAAGGTTTTATTTTCTATTTTACTAGTTTCATAATCCGAAAATTTAACTGTTTTAGGATATTCTATTATTTCCACCTCTTTTAATTCTTTACCGTTATTTTCTTCAAAAGAAAACACGATTTTATCTCCTTCCTCAAAACCATAATAAAATTCTTCAGTTGAGTTAGTGCCAATTTTTAAGGTTAAATCAGCTACATCAATAGTTGATTGTTGTGCTACTGTGTAATTATGTAGAACAAGCAGTAAAAGTATAATTTGTGGTACTTTTTTCATGATGGTATATTTATTTATTCGCTAATGCATTTGCTCTTATTGTTTCTAGCTCTTTTTTAGTGTTGTAATTGTCAACTTGCGAACCCATTGTAAAAAGGTCGATAATTGTACCTAAGCCAAAAAAGCCAAGTGTAAAAAACCATAGTAAACCTTTTAATATTTTGCCTAAGTAAAAATGTTGTAACCCTGCTATGCCAAAAAAGCCAATTATGCAGAGTATATAAGCAGTGCCTTTTGATTTCATGCCTGTTTTAATTTTAGTAATTATTTAATTTGTTTATTAGTTTTTGGAACTGTAGTAATACTTTCCAGTTCCTTTATTCTTGCCTCTAAGCGGCTGTTTTCTTTTTCAAGAAATGTATTTAATTTTTTGCACATTATTAATGCTTCTGATGATGCACAGTTGCATGAGTCTGTTTTTTTATCCCCTATTAATATTTTAACATTTCCCTTTAAATATTTTTCTTTAATAGCATCTAGTCCGCCCTCTTTTTCAATATCTAATAAGATTAAATGATCTGGTGTAATAGCAAAATGTTTGCAAATATTAAGAATAACATTTACTGGTGGATCAGTTTTTCCTTCACGGTAACTAATTATAGTGGTTTTTTTTACTCCAAAATGCGATTCGTAATGAATAGCTCCTTTAGTCATTAAGTACTTGATATTCTTCGCAGTATAATCTATCATTAAAAAAATGTATTAATGTGCGGAAATTTTATTTCCAAAATATTTGCTTTTTCCGCCATTCCGTCCGATATTTGCGAACAGAAAAGGAACAAACAGCGAACAAAATACAAAAATAAAAGCTAAAGTTAAAAATGGAAATTGACTTATTGGCATACATTAAAGAAAAAAAACGTAGAGGCGATATTGGTTTAGTAGCTACTAAGTTGAACTTTTCTACTAGGTACATACATAAAGTTTTAAAAGGTGATTCTAAAAATGAAAATGTAACAACTGCTTTTTTAGATTTATTTGAAGATAGAAAGCAACAAAATGACACATTGAAAAATAGAATTAACAAATTAGAACAATAAAAAACGTTTGGGTTAGTCAAACTTTTAAAGCACATTTTTTTATTTAGTTATTCGGAACTCTTCATAGGTAGCGCAGCTTGTTTACTAGCTGTGCTACTTTTTAAAAACAAAATTTGCAGATATGGGAACATCTGTAAGGAGTGATTAAGGGCGGTGTATGCTGAATATGCACCGCCTGATTCACTAAAAAGAAATAAAACGATTAAACAACCTTTTAAAAATACTAGTTTATATGTGTAAAAATGATAACAGCAAGGTAGTCAAAATTGAAAACAAATACCTTAAAATTAATTTAGATTTGTTAGATGTGAAAAAGCTTCTTGATGATGCAAAGTCAAGTTTGCATAACTTGAAGATGAAAAAATCATTGGCAATTAAAAATCATGATACTGGTGAGTGGGAAATGGTTTACAAGGGACTTAATCCAAAGGTTTTTAATCAAATAAAATCCGAGATTCTTAAAGAAGAAAAAAAATCAATTCGACTACTGGAAGATAAATTTTACGATTTTTTAATTCACTTTCAGCATCAACGGTCAAGGTTAACACCGCCTAAGTCGTTTCATGTCAATCCTAATAAAAAGTAATAAATTAGTTGTTTGGGTTTAGTAAAATTTGCCGCATTTACTTAGGTAGGTGCGGTTTTTTTTAACTTTAAAATGAAAAAAAATATGGATGATTCTGTAAGGCTTAAAATTGAAAAAATAATTGAACTTACAAAAAGGGGTATAGAGGGAGAGAAGGAGAACGCAAAATTATTACTAGAAAAACTCCTGTTAAAATATAATGTAAGTCTTGAAGAATTTTCTTCTGAAATAAAACGGGAACGGGTTTTTTTTTATACTCAAAGTGAAAGCTTTGAACTGATAACACAAATATTAGGCTTAATTGACGATGGTGATACAACGACTTGTGAAACTATCAGGTCAGAAAAAAAGATATTTTTTAAATTAACAGATTCACAGTATATACAAGCTAAAGAATTAATTGATTTCCACTTGGACAATTACAAGGCTGAAAAGAAAATTTTGTTAGATGACTTTTACTATGCATACCTATCAAAACATAGCTTATTGTTGCCAAGTAAATCTGATGAAAAACCTAATTGTTCAGAACTCGAAAGATTAGAACGCTCAATGAGAATAAAGCGTAATTTATCAGATAAAACTTTTCAAAAAAAAATAGCATGAAAGTAACCGTTTATTATCCCAAAGTGGTAGTTAATACTATAGAGATTGACATTCCAGAAAAGGAGCTAAAAGCACTAAAAAAAAAGCAGAAAAAAGGAAATGAATTTGGGCGAATTTTTAGGCTTGTAAAGGAACATTGTAACGATATACCAAAAACCGATATTCCCGACTATTTGATTTGTAGGCGTTTTAATGATTCAAAAGAAATTAAGTTTGAAATAATTGAAAAATAAGATAAAATGATAACTAAATTTAAAGAAGTAAAAGCAAAAGATTTACCACAAAATGTATTCGTTTTTTTAGAAAAGGCAGATAGGTTTGTATTTCTGCAAAGTGTGTTGGTTGATGATGAGGATCACAACAATTGCAGGCTAAACATAAAGCACGGAAAAAAAAGCAGTTACATTTACACCAAAAATGATACTAAATTCAAATTCGTTTCTAGGTATGTAGTGGACGCAGAAAGCGGCACTATTAATTTAGTAGTGGACATAAATCAATTTATTAATGATTACGTTGTTTTAGTTGAAAATATAGCTAAATCAAAACCCGACGAAAATTTAATAAAAGAACTAATCATACTGCAAAAAAGATTTAAGAATATGACTAAAGCTTTAAACGGAACTATTAATGCTATTGTTGAAGAAAAAGAACAAAACAGCTTATGAAAACTTATGTAATTATAGTATCTCAAAAATTCCCTAAAAAGCACCCTCGTTTTGGAGAGCAAACAAACTTTGTACAATCCATAAAAGAAAAATCAAAAATACACACAGTAAGATTAAATGTTGCATTGTGGAAAGAAAGGATTCGACAAGTCTGTTTACTAAATAAATTACAATGTCAAAATACATAACATTAACACAATTAAGAAAAATAATTGATAAAAAACAAGATCGTTTCTTCAAGTTAAATTATCATGGCAATACACATATAATAAGTGCGAAAGATGCAATGATGGTTTTTATTGACGAACGTTTGGACGAAAATGTAAAATACACTAGCGTACCTGATGATGTAGGTTTCTACACTAAAACAGAGTATTTAATAACTTCGTGGGATTGTAAGATGTTAGGCGAAAAAGGCAATGGATGGGATTATTTAAACAGTTTTAGTCTAGCTATTATTTACGAGGTAGATAAATCAGATGTTATTGATAGGTATAACGATATTAAAAGCAAAATAGGGAAGTCAAATATGGAACTTATTGATTATTGCTCCCTAGATGCAGACAATGGCGGTCATGCAATGTATAATGAAAGCTTACAAGAATGAAAGCTAAAAACACAATAATACTGAAAGAGAAAAAACATAATAGTGTTCAAAGTGTTCAAAGTGTTCATTTTTAAAAATGAACACTTAATTAGCTGTAAATCAATAGTTTAGGTGCTTTTTTCGGCTAGTGTTCAGGTGTTCACCTATAGAGAGTAAATAAAACAGGACATAAGGCTTGTTTAACCACATTAAAAATAAAAAAAAAGATGTACTCGAAAATATTTTAGTTTAGATAAATCTGGAAATTCGATAAACTTAAAATCAAAAATGCAATTTCGGGATTTTAGAAAAATAAAAAGCTACTTTTTAGGACTAATTAAAATTTTATTTTAAGTCCTAAAAAGTAGCTTTTTTAAGTTTGCAAAAAATATTTTTCAAAAAAAATAAAACTCCAAAACCCTAATAAAATAAGGGGTTTTGGTAAAAATAGGGCTTTTAAAATCAAGCCTTAAAACTTCTAATTTTGGAAAATTAAAAAAAATGTTTTATCTTTGCAACAGACGAAAATTAAAGAGGTGTTTTTTTTTGTCCTGATTTACAAAATTAGAAGTCCTAAAAACAAACCTCCTTTTTTTTATTCTTAAATACAAAACTAGAAGTTTTAAAAAATAATTTCCAAATAATTAAAATCAAAAAAAAATGGCTTTCGTATCAAAAGAATTAATCCAAAAAGTAAGAACCGAAATAAAAACCGCTTATCCTGCTAAACACGGTTTTAAATTTTCGATAACAAACCGACACAGCAGCACTATTGTAGTAACAGTTTTAAAAACACCCTTTGAGCTAGACGAAAAAGGAAGCATAAACCAATATCATCACGAAAAAACAAAAAATATTTCTTCGTTATTTCTAGCTGATTTACTTACAATAATTAATCAAGATAATTATAATCGATCTGATATTATGACCGATTATCATTATGTGGGTTATTATTGCGATCTTTCTGTTGGTAGATGGGATAAAGAATTTATCTTTAAAGAAACAAAATTCACTAAAAAATACATTGATAAATTTAATTCTGAAATAGAAGAAATTAAAAAACAGGAAGCAAAACAGGCTAAAGAGTACGAAGAAAAAAGAAAAAAAGAGGACGCAGAATATAAAGAATATCAAGCCTACGAAAAAATAAGACTAGAAGAAAAAGAGAAATTATTTAAGGATGTGAAAATTCGCAAATGCAACGACAAAAACAACGTTTACAAGTATGCATTTTCCCCTAAAATAAACAAAAACGATATACTTGATTTAGTTACCGAACAATTAGAAGACAAAAACGAATACTCAATAATAAAAGTACAGGTTACACACACTTTAAGTTTAAATGATCAACAATACAATTTTTTCATAAACAATTTACTTGATAAACACGATTTTTTAGACGAATTAGGCGGTTGTGCAATTTACGATAACAACGAAATAAACGCAGGGCAAGAACTGGAAAATTACGAAACGGGTTACAGGTGCTTATGTATACTTGTATTTAACACCAAAACTAATGCTTACATTTTAGTAGATCCGCAAGGTCACAATTACGCCAGATACGTTTATATACATTTAGAAAATGAAAACTTTGCACAAGCAGAAGCAAAAAACAAAGAAATTAAAACCGAAAAACTAGCAGAACTACAAAACCCAAAAATCACCGCAAGTCTTAAAGTTGAAAAAAGCGAACAATACGAAGCCCAACAAATTACCGAAACAATTTTAACGGATGTGGAATCAAGATTAAAAACATTAATTGAATACCACAAAATTAGCCCTGATTATATTTTTAACTCCTCTAAATTGGGCAAAGTAACGGTAAAAGAATTTATCAAAAACATGAATGCATTATCTAAAGCCAAGCCAACCGAAATTTTACCAATTGTAGATTTTATTGAAAGTTTAAATTCAAAGATTTTAATACTAGGCTATTTATCGAACATGTTAAAGGAAATTTAAAAAAAATAATCAGGGAGAAAATATTTTTTTCTCCCTAATTCCAAAATAAGAAGTTTTAAAAACAAAAATCAAAAATAAAATGCAATCAATAAGTAAAGATTTAAAAACAGCAATTAAAAAGTTAATAATTGCGGAGCAACTAAAAAAAACTGGGCCTATTAATTATTGTTTATTCGTTTCGGAATATTTGCCAAAATTAAAAGCACTAATAGTAAAACCCGATGTATCAAAAATTACGCTCAAAGACTTTAATAAAATAATACCTAAAAACCTACTAATAAACACAAAAGAATAAAACTTCTAAAATAGTTTGCTTGCAAGATAATTTGTATATTGCAAGCACATCTGTTTTTAAAATCAAAAAGATATGAAAGAAAATTTAAATGATTTCACGATTTGGCTACATCTTCATTTTAATGTGCATAGTGCTTACTGGGAAAAAAGCAGAAGTAAAAATAAAAAGCAAAAATCAATCATTATTGAGGGATGGTATCACAATACTGGAGCATTTAACAAACTATGCCCTTCAAAATTAGCCGATCAAAAATTAAATCTTAAAAAATATTGGACAGTTGACGAAGCCTATGCCCTATATTTAAGATGTGTACAAAATTACAATAACAACTAAAAACAAAAATAAATGCGTACAAGAATAGAAAAATGCACGGTGCAAAATTCGTTTACAACAAATGTAAGCGAACAATTAGAAATGAACAATAAGACCTGGACGGACTTAGAAGCCGTTTTAGGCGTTTCTAGGCGCACCGTTCGTAATTGGATGGACGGAAGGAAAACCCCTAGTTTAAACGTAATTGCGAAAATAGCCGAGTTCCTAAAAATAGCCGATCCAAAAATCCTATTAACTGATATTGAATTTTCAGTATCTAGGGGTAATGATGTAGCTCTCTTAATTATTAACGATTTCCTTGAAAAATATAAATTAGAGAATTCTTATTTTAAGGAGTATGGCATACGCACCGATCAGGTGCAACGTGTTAGGAATGGTCATAATGTTAATTATAAGATATTATCAAAATTTGCAAACGCATTAAAAAAATACGGTGTTAAAAACTCAATAGATTTAATATCTTTCAAGTCTAATATGAAAGAAAAAAAAGCAAAAGACAAAACAGGATAAAACGGGATTTTTAACTTATTACCATCTAGGTTAGAATTATAATTTCAAAGAAAAAAAATGCATAATTGAAACAAAAAACCCAAAAAAGACATTTAAGGGCTTATTAAAAAGGCAAAAAGTAAAATTTAAAGACTTCTAAAATATGTACATAAAGACTTGAAAATAGCGCACTTATTAAATTTAAATTATTAAAAACGAAAAACTTTTGTTTTTTCAATGGTGAACCCGTGAACATAAAAAAAGCCCTCAAAAGCCCTTAAAATGATTATTAGGGCATTTAACAAAAATAGCTAATTTTATACAACAACACATTACAAAAGTCTTTAAATAGTCCTGTTTTAAAACAAAAAAGCCTCAAAGAAAATATTTCTTTGAGGCTTTTTTTTTGCCATTTTACATTTAAAAAGTCACTCACATTCTAGCTCGCCAAAAATCATTTTATTGATTTTCGTATTAACTCTGAACACTCGATGAGCAATAACACCAACAACAAATAGAATAATAACCACTTTATAAAATGAAAATTTTCCAAATTTTGAAATTAAAAAAGCGACTAAAAAAGTCAGTAAAACGTCTACAATTGCAATGTCAAAAACTCGATAACTGTGTATACCTTTTCCAACTTCGCCAAAAACAGTAATACATTTTTTCATAAATCATCTATTTACGGTTACTAATTTTGGTGTGACTGGTACTGGGTTAATGCTTTCATTTAAAGCTCTAGAATCCTCCAATTCCTGTTCCCTTTTTGTTTTGATGTTAAACAGCACTTGAAATTGTGACTTTTGGTAGGCAAAAAAAGTATACTCAAAAAAGGAAACAAATCCCGAAACAATAACCAAAGGCAAAAGTAATACACCGAAATAATTACCTTTCCTTAATGTAGAGTAAAAAAGATATAAGAAAACGAAGAAAAAAGCAATAGTAAAAAAAGCTTTAAACCTTATTTGTAATTCATTATTTTTTTTCATCTAATTTACAATTAATTGTTTAGCAATAACCTTGTCAACTTTTAGAACTCCCCTACTATTACCGCCAGAACTAACCATCCCGTCACAAGGATCGTTAATGACAGGCAATTTTTCATTAAGTAAAAATAACTTTTCATCCTTCATTATTCCCAAAATCGGATCAGCTATCGTATAGTGTTTACCGTCGATTTCAATTCCACCCCACAAATGACCGACAATAATAAATTTATTAATCCGACTATCAAAATAAACGATTATAGAGCCGCTATCACCTTTATTACTAGCCCTAACCCCTTTTGTTCCAGTTTCAAATAAAAACTGATTAGGCATTAATAAACCTGCTATAGAGGGGTGCATTATGTTGCTCTCTCTATACTCGCTTATTTTTAGTTTCGTTTTTCCCGTAGTACGCCCGACTTTATAAAAAATTGTGTTGGGGTCATCAGGTAAAGCACCATAGCCGCCAATTTCGCCTAGCCCTTCAATAAAATTAGTGGGAACAACATTGTCTGATATACGAATCAAAGCAACGTCATGGTATCGGCTAATAAGTTGCACATCACCTAAAGTATTAACCCCAATTTTACCGCCATCACTCATAGATGGTGCAGTAACTTCCTTCCAATGTGCTACGTGCTGTACAACATGGGAATTAGTAAGCACAAACTTTTCCCCTTTCTCATTTTGTACAACACATCCACCGGTACCAGCCACCGCAAAAACGGAACCTCCTGATCTCCATTCTACGCCTATAGAACTGCCACCCTTAAAATCATAATTTAAAATATCGGGCTTAGAAAAAACAGCAGGATTATTACTTTCTTCAATTCTCGAAGGTTCAGTAATTTCAATTTTAACGGGTATAACCCGTATGCTATCATTAGTAACTGAAAAAGAGGCAACATTAGCAATAGGCTTATTAACCCCTATTATTTTTTTGCCATTCTTTACGGCTGTAAATGATACGTCATAATGTTTACCAACATCCTCAACAGTACTAAAAATAGCACTAGTTTTGGGAATAGCTTTTTTTGCATCTTGTTTGATACAGGCACTAAATGAAATGCTTATTAAAAGCAAAATTAAATTAAAAATTTTCGTTTTTTTCATAGCTAATTTTTGTTTAAAAAAAAATAATTTAGGAATAGTCCCAATCACGCCTTTTACCCGTGTCGTAATGTGTAAAAGTTTTGTACTTACCTAAACCACCGCCTATAATTTTGCCTTCATTAATAAGGCGTTTTATAAGCGCATGTGCTTCACTTGCAGACATGCCGCTTATCTTGATGTCAGCGGCCGTACTACACAAATGTTTGCTTTTTGATGCTCCCCCCTGTATTTCGTTCCAAGTAGGCGAACGATAACCAGAAGAAACCGTAATTGCACGTCCTCCAGATTCAGCACGTATAATCTCTAGTTGTTGCATTAGAATTTGCAAATTCCCTCTAAATTCGTTAGGAACTTCTGTACCGTCATTACAATGAAATTCGGAAATTTTGAAATTATCTGTGCCAGCTATAATTGCATAGTTTTGAGGACAAAAACTAGGTATATAAGGGGATAAAGGGAGAGGCGGTAAAACCGTAGGCGTAGGTAAGTCAGTAGTTACAATTTCAACAGGCAATTCAATGTTTAACCCTCCCGTGTCAATAGAGCCAGGAATAATTGTAGGTATTGCCGCTAGTGCTACATCTGTAGTGCTTGGCTTTTCTTCTTCCTGAACAATAACGTCCGTTTTATAGCGCAAAAAACGGAACAAAAGAAAAATCAAAATCGCAACTAAAACAATGGATAATTGATAATAGTAATTACCCTTTATTTTCAAAAAAAAATCATTCATATTAACCACTTTTAAAAAAGCCGTTGCAAAAAAAATGCAACGGCTTTTTACCATTTAAAACACACCAACATTATATTTATCAAGCACTTTTGCAATTAATCGTCTATACGAAAAGTGAACTTTCTGCCATCATCAATTCTACCACCATAACGGGTACATTTATTCTTAACCCTTTTCGCCTTTTCACGTTGAAACTTACCAATATCTTTAATGGTTTTATTGCTTTTGAGTGCAAGCATAGCTTCTTTATGAGTTGCACCCGTTTCTTTCTTGTACTTCCTTAGCTTATCTTGCCAACTTAGACTAGTTTTATTAATAGCAATTGCCTTTTTCTTTTTCGCAGCAGCAGAACGCCCCCCAGATGTAGATCTAGTAGGCTTTCTTTTGGTTTTTCTACGTGTAGAACCTTTTGCCTTAGTTTTGCCTTTACCTAGTTCGATCATTGCCTCCTTATAGGTCAATTTGTTTTTTTTAGCGTAGCGTTTTACTTTTTCTACCCAAGCATTTTTTGCCATGATTTTTTTAATTTTTATTGCTTTATAAATCAGCAATTTATCTTGTTTAAAAATTATTTACTTTCTAAATCAGCAATTGCTTTTTCATCTGCTTTTTTAATAGCGGATGCAATAAAAGCAGCTATCAGAATACCTAAACCGACACATAAAACAATCTTACCTAGACCCATAAAAGGCATTGACTTTTTACCGCCACCTTTTGCTTTTTTACTGGTCGAAGTTGAAGGATTACCCTTATCCAATTTCATAGCCTCGGACATTGGTATTCCTTTATCAACAGAAATTTTTTTGATTCTTTCCATGCGTACTTTTCGTCCATCTTCCATCGCTATATTGTAGTTTTAAGTTTTGAGTTAATATTTGTTTCTTCAGCAGTTTCATTTTTTTTTGGAGAAGGAATTAAACTATCAACATACCCAAATACACGACCAATAAAATACAGTCCCCAAAAGAAAAAAACCAGAAACAACCACCATTTAAAAAATTTAATTTTTATTTAAATTTGTGTGTATTTCTCTACACAATTAGCTCTACATTTGCGCCTTTTTTTATTCGAGAATATCAACGCTCCTAAACCGCCACAAGTTTTTTTGCAAGCTTTGATAAGTTGTTGTTTTTCCTCGAATGCTATTTGTGCATCAAGCAACGCTAAATTATTATCACCAACAGCCCCAATAGCATCGTCAATTGTAGGATCGCCATCTTCACCAGAAAAAAAAGCTTGGTACACAAAAAATAACGCTGTCCCTGCTAAGGCAAAAAGAACGACTAATAAAATACCTCTTTTCATAAAATCGAATTTAATTTAGTTGGTCTACTGCTTGCGCCTCCAGAACTTGCGCCACCTCGGTCTGACTGTGCGCCACACTCAAACCCTGAAAAAACATTATATCCGTCTTTACATTGCTGTCCTGTAAAATCACTAGGCATTAAAGTACAAGGATTACCAGTTTCATTATTTACGCCATTGGTGCAATAGTTATTATTTAACAAAACTATTGTTGCTCCCCCTCGGTCTAATTGTGCGCCACATTCAAACCCCGAAAAAACATTATAACCATCCTTACATTGAGGCCCTGTATAATTTTCAGGAAACAATTTACATGGCTTACCTGTATATACATTTCTACCATAACTACAGTAAGAATTATTTAGAGCGTTAGCCCTTCTATAAAAATAATAAGCAACTGATAGCAGTACAGCAAAAAATAAGATACCACCATATAAATATTTGTCTTTCAACTTTAACTACTTTATTTTTGAGGAAATAAATTTATAAGCCAAACCTAAAGCAAATCCAAAAGCGAGTAATACCGCAATAGGTGTATAGTCAAGTTCTACTTTTACATTATTATCCGTCTGTATGCCATCGGGGCCAAGTACGGATGTTACATTTTCAAAAAGAGTTTGAAGCATAATTATTTAATTGATTCTAACCAGTAATTTAAACTTTGCTCATTAAAAGATGGAACAAAATCGAGATTAATTAACAACTGATCCCGTGTTGCTGAATCCATATTACCATTAACAAGCAAATTTGCACCTTTTTTATCGTTTAATGTTTTTTGCAATAGTCCAACTTCACAGCTAGAAGTAATACCCCTATTTTCAATATCAATTAGCTTATCAAAATCAACATCTGTAAGCACATTACATTTTCCAAACTCCGTGTTAAAATCATCAGTAGGCAAACTTTGCACAGTAGCATTTGCAAAGTTTCTTATGAAGCCGAAATTAGTTTTAATAGCTGCTTTTATTCTATCCTCAAACAGGATATAAACAACTAAAAAAACAATACTTACAAAAACAGAAATTACTATATTTTTACTCATTGCAAATTAAAATTTATACTGTTGAAATCTGGCATCCACTAGCAGTTAGTTTGTTAACTGCTGCGCTATGATTTACACAAGAAAAACAAGAGAAATAACCACAACTTTCGTCCATAATAGCCTTAACCAACGTCCTATTATCCGCACGTCTAAAATAACGCTCATTCCAATCATTACACAAGGCCCGCAACTGGTCAGGAGTGTAAGAAATAATACGACCAAGTAAAGCGTCTGCATTTTCCCCACTAGGGCCTGTGCATCCTGAATAGAAAAAATTATATTCATCTATAATTGAATAGAGCGCATCATTAACAGGTCCAGGATTCCAAACAACCGCTTGACCTGTCTGTGGGTCTACGCTACCAGTAATTAAGCTATTGGGATTTACAGGCAATGATTTAGGTTTTGGCACAGCATCACGCACTAACTTTACAAAAAATCGAATAACAATAAAAGCAAGAAAAAATGCTCCTATAAAATAAATGATTTTACGAGGTTCGTTTAAATATTTCTGTACTTGTTGTTCTAAAGTCATTACACACTAAATTTATGATGCTGCTGTTCTACGTTGATTATTTTTATTAGTAGAATCAGTTGCCGTTGTTTTACCATCACCCGTTGGTTTTTTTTCACCTTTGGCATCCATATATTTTTTTCTCTGCCAGAAAAATAAGGATAGAGCCACCACAGCAAAAACTAATAAAATGGCAGTAGAATTTTCTTTTAAATAATTCATTGATAGAAACGATTTTTACCTATTACTCCGTGCTTTCCTGTATTGCATCTTCCAATTTTGGCAAGTCTGCTTTTTTGCCTTTACAACCACATTTTTTCCTTTTGTAAACAAAAGTTTTAACGGTGTAAAGAGTAAATAAAATTACAAGAATCCAGAAAGCAATTTTGAAATTGAAATCTTTATTAAAAGGATTTAAAATAGGCATTTTTGAAAAAAATTTATTTTGAATTTAAGATAAAGGGAAGGTTTAAAAAAAACACTTCCTTTTACCCTTTTTAATTTATTAGATCAATTATGCAAAAAGCTTTTTAGCTAATGCCAATTACAACCGTACCATTACCTGATTCCATGCATACACGCTCATCAAAAGGAAGTTGAGCCGTTACAACTAGTCGATGAATCGCATAAGCTTCATAACTAACAGGCAAGCCCCTAGCTGTATAGTAATCGATCACTTGTTTAGTAAGTGCCGCATTAGATTGAATGTTTGCAATTTCAGAGGCAATTAAAGCAGCACGTTGATTTTGATAAGTTTGATCACGCTGCATAGTATTATGACAGGGATAAGGAACGCCATTTTGCGCTCTAGTTTCCGCAGTAGTGCAATTATCCCCAACTGTTAAGCATCGCATCCATGTTGTATCGTACATTTCGCCAGAGGTGCAAACAGGGGTAACAGGATCGGTTGTACAATTAGCAGGTTTCACGCAAGAATGGTACATATCACTATCACAGTATTGAGTAGTTGATTTTATAGGCTCACCAACACCCGTAAAGTCAATGTTTACACCTTCAAATAAAAACTCATAGTGTACAATTCCGTTCTCATCTGCCTGTCCTACTTCTACCTTTACGCATTCAGGATGACCGACAGGACAAATTTTATCCTCGATAAAAGCCTGAATAGCACTACCATCCCCAAACAAAATACATTCATCAGGTCGGAAAATACCTAAACTGCCCATGTGAATTTCTAATAATTCCTCATTAGGATTTACGTCAATAGTCAATGAAATATCACAAACCTTTTTGCAAATATCTTGCGGCATACAACCTGCATCAGTAGGCACAAAACCCTCATTGCATTCTCCATTACAATCAGTAGGCTGTAAATAACCGCCAGCTTGATAGGTTTTACCATTAATTACAACGGAACCAGTTTTACACGGAATACCACAAAGTCCAGAAAGTCCTTTTTCCAAACCTTCGTTACATCCGTTTTCCGTTCCGTTTGGACAGGGTAGCTGTCCCTCACGTCCACAAACAAAATTACAGCAAGGGCTAATGCAATTGTATTTTTCAAAAAATGTTTCTACAAAATCCGTTTGCGTAACATCGTCACACTCGGTAATAGTTTTAAAAACTATTTTAATCGGTTCATACTTTAGGCCATCTGCATAAATAGTCAAACGGTTATTTTGGTAGAAACCTTTAAATTTTTGCTCACTTTCTGTAAGTGCATTAATAAATGCTAAAATGTCGGTTACATTCTGCGTATCAATACCCGTTTGACTGGTATAAGTAGCGTTTGCAAATTCTATTGCATGAAAAATAAGTTGGTCGTTATTGCTTGTTTCAAATTTTCGATTGAGTGAATAACTACATCTTGAATTTTGATCACAAGTTAAATCTTCCACGCATTCGCAGGCCTCAAACTCTAAACAACGGCTTACATCTTCATGCTCATGTTTAAGCCCTTTTAAAACAATGCTATTATCTTTACTAATAATTTGTGTTCTATCGTCACCTACTACAGTTACACTAAAAGTACCTTGACCAAGTGCATTTAATTCTGATTCGAGTGCAACAAAATCAAGTATGTTTGTTGGATTCGCTAAAGGTATTTCACCTTGATCAGTAATTAAATGTGTAACAGTTGTTACATTATCATCTGGATCACTACCAAAGGTCGTAATATCGGCTATGTAAGTGCAAATTTGATTAACACAATCAGGGCCATTAATTCCTGCAAATGTTTGTCCTGTAGTTATTTTCATTTTTTAGAAAATTATTTTTGCTGTTTTTAAAAAAAAGTACTAGATACTAACTAGTCCTATATCTTCCTTATCAACCCATAAAGAATATCCATTTGGTAAGTTTTCAACATACTGATCGATGTCATCACTAACACCATCTAACATTTTATCATTCTTCAAAAAATCCATGCATTTTTCAGAATCTAAACGCACTTTTAATGTAGAAATCTTATAATCAAAAGTAGAAAAACGTTTGCCGCTTTCTGCTTTTGATTCAACCTTTACAGGTGTAACGGTAACTACACTTTTTGACGAATTAACCCTATGGAATTTATCCGTTATACCCTTGCCTTTTTCAGGCAAAGTTTTAGAAATTGCAAACATATTTATTCGTTTAAATTTAGCGTTTTAAGTAAACAGGTGCTTTGTATTCATGCTCAACATCAATCGTATTATCAGAATCAAGTGTCGTAATAATTCGTTGCAATGTTGGGAAAGTGCCGTTATTCATGTAATTAGAAAAATAGGTTGCTTTTTGGTACACCTCCCCATTTGCATTAAAAAGCGGATTGTTAGGAAATACGCCAAAAGTAATTCCTATATTATTACCAATTGAATTATTCATATTTGGTGTAAAATGACTAGAATTAGCCGCACCAAGAGGAGTAAAAGAATTAGTATCTAATGAAGTTTGCACACCATTTGCATCTTTGTAATTATAGATTCTAAATGGCACTTTACGCAGTAAGGAACGGTAAAAAACCTTTACCCTTTCATTGTTTGCATTTATACCGTTTGCCAGAACCATACGACCAATTGTATTGTTTAAGTTTTTCGCATCACAAACAAGCGGATAGGTAGGACAGGCAATAGGATAGGAGTTAATTGTTTTACCTATACCATTGTCCATTGTATAACGATTGAAAGTTTCAATTTGAACACGATCATTATTAATGCTCCAAAGTTGGCAATCACTAGAATATTCATGAACGACCTCAATTTGATAAGCAAGCGCAGGGTCAATAAGTGGGTTTTTTTCTAAACCCTGAATATTGTCAAAATTAGACACAATAGGATTATATAGCCCTACACTTTCCAAAGCATTAATATCAGCAGCACTAAGAGCCGCCCCTGTTGCACCTTCGATTGTAATGCTAGTATTAGCACCGCCCATAAGCGTAAACTTCGTTCTATGACATCCCTGTGTGTCACCTGTCGCATTTTCATTGCTATCTTCACTTAATCCAAAATCCAATGATACATTATCTGCATCATCATCACTCTTTACAGTTCTTGCTTTTGGTAAAGGACAGTCAATTACTACACTCTTTTGAATGTTACAAATTCCTGTAGTTTTAACATTTAATTCACCAGTACCAGTTTTACCAATCAATGAAAACATAGCTGTTTTACCATCTGTTGAAATAGTACCAATTACTACATTTCCTATTCCAAGAAAGATGCTTGCATTATCTATTTGCAAAGTACTACAGTCCGCAAGTTGAACATAATACTCATCTTGACAGGAAAGTCTGTATACATCGTTTTCAGGCTCTACTAATTCGTTTCCTTGTGTGTGATTTAAAATGCTTATTTCGCATTCATCGCAGGGAGGAGCGCAATTAACAGTTATGCTTGTTTTGCCATTGCATTCGTAACTAATTAAAGTAAGCGTTCCATTTTTGTAATTAAGCAATTCAGAATTAACAACAACCTCATTTCCATTAATAGCTAAGTTAATAGTGTTTCCATCAACATCTACATAAGTAGCTGATTGAAATTGTTCTAATGAACAAGAAACAAAGCGGAAAGTAGTGTCACCGTCACACCTTAAATTCATTGTTGGATTGAGTGATAAAACACCTTCGCTTCCATCAGGAGCAACAATTAAAATCCTACAATGATCACATATATTCAAGTTGCAATCAAAATTATTTGCAACACATCCACTTGAATCTGTTGCTGTAACATGTAAATTACCGCCACCACCTACGGCATCTGTAGTTCCTGTAACAATTCCCGTATCAGGGTCAATTGAGAAACCAGTAACACCAATACTAGCACTCCAAGTAATTGGAGCATTTAAGCCTGTAACAGTAAATGGAAGCGATGAAAATGGAACATTTGTTTTTACCTGAAATTCGCAAGGATTAGGCAATATTTCAATGGAACTTTGTATAGGACATGGTGGCGGTGGAATTAAAATACATTCTTCAGGTGGTAATGCACTTCCACAGCTAATACATTCATCGTCAATATGTTCTATAGCGCAACTAGGTTGTACAGTCCAAACGGTTCCTGAATTAATCAAGTTTCCAATCATTTTAATCGTAACGATGCTTACACCATCGTATTCATAAAATGCACGTCCTGTGCCAGTACCAAAAGGAATGTAATTAATAGGGAAATTTGGCGGTACTGGTAAGTTGCTATTACCTGTATTACTCGCTGAATAAATATAAGGATTGCTAAGACTAGCAATGTTATTAATATTGTTCCAGTAACCGACTTCGGTTTGTCCAGGTATATTACTTACAGTACCTACAAAGGGAGATTGTAAGATTTTAGTAGTGACACCTGTAACGGGATCAGTAAAATAAACCTCAACCATGTCAACCACTACAATATTGTAAATATCAACGTGTAAAATATCGCCTGCTATAGCATCTTTTGTGTCAAGTGTAAATGTTACGCCAGCTTGACCGCCAGAGTAAGCCAATGGAGTACAGCATTCAAGCGCACTAACGCCCTCAATTGCTCCTTGTGCGCCATTGGGAACTATACACTCATCATCATCTACACTAAATATTACATTTGTAAGTTCCCATTTCCAAATACCAACAGTAAGAGGAATCACATTGCTAGTACCACCACCATCAGAACTAGTATCAATTGGGAAAGTGAAAATAACAGGGTCACTATTACTATTAGTAAGGGTTAAAGTATAGGAACTTGCTTCAATATTGCTATTACAAGCATTAGTAACACTAACAATCTCTATACCACCGCCCAATGGTAAAAGTTGATAATTAAATCGTACACATCCTTCGTCAAGGTTACAAACTGGAATGCATTCTTGGCTAATATTATCAAAAATTTCATCTTCAGGACAACAAGCGCATAAAAGCGGATTAATTTGTTCTAAAGGGCAGTTTGCAGGGTAGAACGTGCAATAGCCTAATTCTGGACAATAGTAAGTTTCTGGCGGACAACATTGGCAAGAATTTGGAACAACCTGTGCAGGTGGACAATCCAAAGTAACACATTCGCCAGAACTTGCACAGTAATAACTACCCGTTGGGCAGCAAGTACAAGTATCAGGGTTAAATTGTTGATACGGACAACCTTCGGGAACCGTGCAACATTCGCACGTTAAAGGATTGTATTGCGCTAAAGGACAATTTTCAGGCAATGGAACACATTCCCCTGTTAATTGGCAAAACACTTCTCCTTCCTCACAACATTCGCACGTTAAAGGATTGTATTGAGCTAAAGGACAATTTTCGGGCAATGGAACACATTCCCCTGTTAACTGGCAAAACACTTCTCCTTCCTCGCAACATTCGCACGTTAAAGGATTGTATTGAGCTAAAGGACAATTTTCGGGCAATGGAACACATTCCCCTGTTAATTGGCAAAACACTTCTCCTTCCTCGCAACATTCGCACGTTAAAGGATTGTATTGTACTAAAGGACAATTTTCGGGCAATGGAACACATTCCCCTGTTAATTGGCAAAACAC
>JAHDBT010000456.1 GCA_020630215.1 Bacteroidota bacterium | reverse complement strand
GCCTGTGGCTTCTATAATTAAAGACGCTAGTTTTTTTGTGCCGTAGGTACAACCTGTTTATAGAAAATAAGGAACAATAACCTAGCGCCGTAGGTGCGACCCATATTATTTAAGATTTTTGATAGGCGATATTTGATTTTTTGTCGTTAGCATAGCATCCATTCATCCAGCTCATCCAAATTCAGGCAATTACATCAACAGGAAAAAAAAATCAGCCATCAAAAATCCATAAATTTGGAAATGTGATTCCTGTTTTTTGTTCGGAGAGGTAGAAAAAAATCATGAGTTTTCTCTACGGCTAACGGATTAAAATTTGATGGTAAATTGGCAGGAGGTACAAACGCAATGCATTGCGTTTCAACAAACCTAAAAAAAGAATCAAATTTCAAAAATCAAAACTAGTAATGGGTAATTGAGCAATTAGTAACCAAACATCGTGTACCTCTTTTTAAACAGAGAATGTATACCAATTAGCTCAAAGCCCATTGCTTTTTTTACCTAATTGTTAGTAAAAGCACCTCGTATTTTAATTTTTTTTAAATTTTTTTGCAGAATTGGCATAATTATCTCTCTAAATGTATTAATTTTATTGTGTCGAAAGCATTTTTATTAATTGGGTGAAACTTTACGCTAGGGTACTGCGTTAAATGGAGTATATTTTAAGCAAGTTTTAAACTATGTTTATCCGCTACAGTCCTAGCGGTATATTAATACAAATGCCAATACAATTTTTGAAGGTATTTATTTTATTTTTTTCATTAAACTTATTTATATTGTCGAGACATAGAAGAAAAAATTTTAGACGACCTGTGGAACCCAAACACAGAGTCAACGAACGTATCAGAGTTCCAGAAGTACGCTTAGTAGGCGATAACGTGGAACCAAATGTATATCCTACTCGCAAAGCACTACAAATAGCTCGCGATAAGCAATTAGACTTAGTAGAAATTGCCCCTACTGCGAAACCTCCTGTATGTAGAATTATTGATTATAATAAATTTTTGTACGATAAAAAACGTAAGGAAAAGCAAATTAAAGCCAATAGTCAAAAAACGGTTATTAAGGAAATTCGTTTTACTCCTAATACCGACGATCATGACTTTGAATTTAAAGCCAACCATGCCGAACGTTTTTTAAAGGAAGGTGCTAAAGTAAAAGCCTATGTGCAATTTAAAGGTAGAACCATCTTGTTTAAAGAACGTGGTGAATTACTACTCCTTAAATTTGCTCAACGCTTAGAAGAATTTGGCGCATTAGAACAGTTTCCTAAATTGGAAGGTAGACGAATGATGGTTTTTATTGCCCCTAAAAAAGCAGGCGTTAAAAAAGGTGGCTCCAAAAAAGCCAAAAAAGCATCTGCTAAAAAAGGAGGTCCTAATAAAGACGCAAACAAAAACAAAGAGGCAGCCAAAAAACCAGTTCCTAGTACAGATGCTGTAGCAGTTAATAAACCTGCCGTAGAACCAAAACCACAAAAAGAAGGAAGTACTGCTGCTACTAAACCAGCTGTGCAAACCTCTAAAGAGGACGCTAATAACAATAAGAGTTAATCAATAAATAAGGTGCTGCTGCATTGCAAGTATATCGCAATAAATAGTTCTACTATTTAGGAGCAGTCGTAAGCACCCTAATCTGACTAGACAAATGGACACTTTAACAATAAAAAGTTGAAAGGGCTGATAAATATTTATCAGCCCTTTTTGTTTTTTATGCTTGAACGATACAAGGTGCCTCCTTTTTTATCAAACAGGCAAAAGGATTTAAATATAGCCCGAACGGAACTTAATTCATGAATAGAAACGCCTTTTGTTACTAGTTTAAAGCCCGTTTACCTAACATCTCGACTACGCTCGATGACCAGTAAATTATTTGCTTCGCCTTTACAATAGCAATCAATAAGATTGTCAGAAAATTAGGTTTTTAATCTACGAGGTAGTTGGTAATAGCCATTCAACAATAAAACCATACAGCCATATAACAATAAAACCATTTACCCCCCCACCTCAATATCTCCCATATCATTAACTGTATATTCAATATTGGCGGCATCTAAAACGCTTTTAATGGCGGCAAGGTCTTGTCTAAAATACTCTTGTAATAGCGGAATAATTCGGTGTTGCAATTGGTAGTTCAAATCAAAGTTTCCTACTTCGTTTTTCATAAAGTAAGCATGTCCTATTTGGAAATCACGGTTGCGGAGTTGGGTAATTTTTTGGTTCATTTTACGCAGCGTATCTACTTGTGCTAACTGCGGTATATCGTAACGAGGATAACAAGGCACAAAATCAAAACGCCTCCGCAAAGCCATATCAATAAAAGCGATGGTTTTATCGGTGGTGTTCATGGTGCCAATAATGTACAAGTTGGGGGGCAATACAAACGCTTCGCCCGAAGGTAGGGTAAGGAGCAGTTCATTGGCGGCATCGTATCGTTTGTCTTTTTCTAGTAGGGTAATAAGTTCTCCTAGTATGCTGGATAGGTTGGCTCTGTTAATTTCATCAATTATTAATACATAGTTTTGCAATTCTTTGCTATGCGTTTTTTTAACTCCTCCCCTTTTACCCCCATAACTCACACTCCCTTCATTGAGCATCGCTGCACTTAGGCTTTTACTAGCAGCATATGCCCTTGTATTTCCATCACCATTTTTCACACTCGCTTCTTGTAAAGCGGCTAACAGTTTCCTATCAAAAGGACTGCGTTTTGTTTTGCTTTGTAAATAATTAATGCTGGCTCTTTGGGCAATTCTTTTAAAAATACCATCTTGTAATTCAAACTGTAGGGTTTTATTTTTATTACTAACGGGTCGCAAGCCTTGCACAAAATCCTCGTAGGTATAATTGGGGTGCAAGGTTATCATTTCTATTTGAAGCCCTAAATGTTGTTTAAATAGTTGGTGATTTGCTGCATGATTTGCTCCCTGTTGTCCAATCATTTCTACGGCTATATCAATACTTTGGTAGGTTTTACCCGTACCTGGCGGTCCATATAAAATGATATTTGGATTGGGATATTTTTCTTGGATGGCTTCTAACTTTTCGGGAGCTAGTGCTTGGTTGTGAACAATTGCTTTTTTCTGGTCGCTGGTTAATACATCTAGCAACTGTACCAATACTTCGGGAAAATGTTGTGCTAGTAATGCAAAGGTGTTTGTTAAACTAAAACCCGATTGGTTAATAGGCGCAAAGCTATCAGGACGAATGCCTGCTATCTTCATAGAATGGGCAAAAGGCTCGGCAAGGGCATGTACAAAATCTACTCGTATGGCAGGTTTCGGTTTCCCTTTTCCTAGCAGAATACTAGGATTAGCCCGATGGTATTCGAGCCTAGCAATGGCAATACCGTAATAATGGTGCTTGTCTAACAAAAAAATAATATCCGAACGATGTAACTGATGTACCCAACGAGGAATGACCCTTTTACCACGTTTTAGCTGGTTAAGGTCGGCAGTATGGTAGTTAATAGCTCCTTTTAGCAATGACAAACTAAGCAGGCTATTGGCCTTAAATGTTGGCCAAAACTGCATATCGCCAAAACGCCATACTTTGCGCCCACTTTCGGCTATTAAGTCTTGTATGTGTTGGATGTTAGAAAGCAAAAATCGGGGTGTATTATTGAGGCGGTAAAGATACTATTTTTTGTGGTTAAATTTACATCCTCCCTCCTCCTAGCTTTTCTCTGGCAGTTCCAAACAACAAAGCTTGCACAGAATACTATCCGAATATTTGCTGTTCTAAAAATATCTAAACACCAAAGCAATCATTTTTTAGTCATTTTTTTATATGTCCCCACATGCTTGCTTACCTTTCCATGATTCAATAAGTATTTTGTTATCACACCACCATTAAGTTTTTTGTTATCTTGCTGTTAACATTTTAAATAACATCACCTAACCTTCCTTTAACAAACAACTTAACGTTTTTGCAAAAATTAATTACCTAACATTATTTACTTCCATTGCTTATAGCCTATTACTTATTAATATAGTATCTTATTCATAATTAACCTCTTTCTTCTGTTATAGCAACTTGTTAAGCTCCTAAATACAAGCATTTTACTTTTTGCATAAACAATAAACCTCATGTTTGTAATTTTCTGTGGCACAAGCCTTGCCCAATATTTACAAGCTTTTGTCAGCAAGGATGCAAAGGCTTTTTACATCACTAAACAAGTGCCTATATTTATGGTATTAGAGCCAACAGCACATTATACCATGACGTAAATTTAGGGGATATGAGAACATCACTACTCATTTTAATTTTGACATTTGGATTGGTCATCCATTTTTCATTTAAGCATCAAATTAAAACCAATGCTGCCAACCAAAATAGCAGTATTACTGTTTCAAACATCAAAGACCCTTCCTTTAGCCAACTTGCCTTGCCTAGTAATGAGCCGAGTTTAGCAACTAAAAAAAGCGACAATCAAACACCTGTAAACAAAACGGAGCTGGATGTAGATGTGGACACACCTACATCGCCAGAAGAAAATTATCAGAACCTTTTGTCTGATATGGTAAGTCGTACTAAAACTAAAAGGGCTAACAAAAAAACACTTGCGCCAACAAGTGTTCCTGTAGCTACGCAGTTTATACCTTATCAAAAAACAAATACGGTTACTGCAAGTCCGATGGCAACAGCAGCCGAAAATTCGCTTGCACCGCTATTTGAAAAAACAAGCGAAGAAAGTCAGTTTTTTAAGGTTGATAATACGAAGCATACCCTTATTCAATGTAAAAAAGGAACTTTATTATCTATTCCAGATAATTGTTTTATAGATGAAACAGGTAGGATTGTAAAAACACCTGTTACCATCGAAGTAAAAGAAATACTCGATTTGTCGGATATGCTGTTATCTAATTTAACAACCATGTCGCCCTACGGAATGCTTACCACAGATGAAATGATATGCGTAAAAGCATTGGCCGACGGGAAAATAGTACGCCTACAAAAACACAAGGGTATTTATATAGAAATGCCTACCTCAAAAAGAACGGCAGATGCGTGGATTTGTGAAGGAAGAACACAACACTCACAAGCAAAGGATGGACAATTTATATGGGCAGCTTCGGTAAAACAACAAGCATCTTTAATTACCCTTCCGCTAAATTTATTAAAATTTAAAGACTTTGATTTAGGCGATAAAATACTTAACCAACTCACCAATCCCAAATACGAAGGTACTTTAATTGCTACCCGAGAGTTTGAAGAACGCTTGCAATATATACAAGCCAACAAGCACATTCACGAAAATAGAATTGCGCCTATCTTAGCCTATTTTTTCCGCAATTTGCACCGCAACCTATACGAAGTTGATGAGATGCTGCATCGTTATTTTGCGAGTTTACTAGAAGTTACGCCTTACCAAGATGGCAACCGAGTAGCAGAAATTAAAGCAATGAGTGAGCAGTTTAAAATCTATGCAGCAGAAAAACTAGGCAAAGCCCAACACCTAAAACCCTATGGCGTTAATTTAAACCAAGCCAATGCTTTTCAGCAATTGCGTAATCAAGGATTGAGCAGTAAAAAAGCCAATCAGTTTATACAAGCTCACCAATTTAGACAAACCTTAATTAACGACCGCCTTAACGAATCTTTAATTAGCAATCCAGTAGCTAAACTTGCTGCTCGTAATACGTTTACCACTTACCAAACAGGATGGAGTAGCGTAGCCATTTCTCCTAAGCTTAATCGCCCTCGGCGCAAACTGTACACGCAATTATCGGCCAACGAAAAGGCAGCTTTAAATCCCAATGTTTTTATCGCTTTCAAAAATCTAAAAACCATTATACCCGCCTCCCTCGATGAAAACGGACAATATTATTTTAAAGGTTTGCCATTAGGAGAAGAAGCCCTACTAGTAGCATTGGGTTTTAAAAACAATCAGCCTTTTACCGATGTAGTAAGTTTTACAGTAGGAGAAAGCACCACACAAGATTTAAGTATGCGTGCCACCACCTACGACATGTTGCAATACCAATTATCGGTGTTGGATTTGTAAATTAAGTAACGTTTAAAAAATAAATCCGACAATTTGTACGTAGAGGTTTTGTGC
>JAHDBT010000455.1:3724-6078 GCA_020630215.1 Bacteroidota bacterium | reverse complement strand
CTTGCGTCTATAACTTCGTCTATGGTTACTGCTATATCGGAAGATAAATCGGCAACGGTAAATTCTTCAATGGTGAAACAATCTAATTCATCCATAACGGTTACGGTGTAGGTGCCGCCTGTTAGGTTGGTAATAACAGAACTTTCTATGCTGCCATCGTGCGACCAAGTGTAGAATAGTTCGCCTGTGCCACCAGTTGCGGATAAATCAATTTTACCGTTGGAACCGCCACAGCTTGCATCTATAATTTCATCTAGGGTTACGATGATTAATGGGCTGCCTCCAATTGTAAAATCTATGGTAGTAGCACAATCGTTTGCATCTACAACAGTTAAGGAATAATCGCCGGCGGTTAAATTGTTTACACCAGTATAGTTTTCGGGAATATCGGGGATAGACCATTGGAAGGTGTAGGGCCATAATCCGCCATTTACGGCGGTGCTAACACTGCCGCTTGCATCGCTACAGTTTGCATCTACGGTTTCGGTAATGATAACATTTGGTGGTGTTGCGCCATCTACGGTAATACTTAGTTCGGCAGTACAGCCTAATTCATCGCTTGCGGTTACCGTGTAATCGCCAGCAGATAAATCGGTAATAACCGAGCTTTCAATACTGTCATCGTGCGACCATGCGTAGCTGATTTCTCCTGTGCCGCCTGTAGTTGACAAGTCTATTTTTCCTCCTTCATTATCACAATTGGTATCAATTACTTCATCAATCGCAATAATTATTTCGGAAGAAATATCGGCAACATTAATATTAAGGACTGCTTCACAGGTTGATTCATCGGTTACGGTTACGGTATAATCGCCAGCCGTTAAATCGGTGATTACCGAACTTTCAATGCTAGAGTCGTGCGACCAAGCGTAGAATAATTCTCCTGTGCCGCCTACTGCCGATAAATCAACTTTACCATTTGCTGCACCACAGCTTGCGTCTATTACTTCGTCAACGGTAATGGCAATTGCCTCGGATGCTAGGAGGATGCTGATCGTTAATGTTGCTTTACAGGTTGATTCGTCGGTTACGGTTACGTTGTAATCGCCTGGGGCTAAATCAGTCACTACCGAACTTTCTATGCTAGAGTCGTGCGACCAAGCGTAAGATAATTCTCCTGTGCCGCCTACTGCTGATAAATCAATTTTACCGTTGTCTGCACCACAGCTTGCGTCTATTATTTCGTCGATTGTAACTGCAATCGCGTCAGAAAGAGAAACTATGGTTATGTCTAATGTAGCTTCACAAGTTGATTCATCTGTAACGGTTACGGTATATTCGCCAGGAGCTAAATCAGTTACTACCGAACTTTCTATGCTATCATCATGCGACCAAGCGTAGAATAATTCTCCTGTGCCGCCAGTTGCTGATAGGTCTATTTTACCGTTGTCTGCACCACAGTTTGCGTCTATTACTTCGTCGATGGTGATGGCTATATCTGAGGATAAATCGGCAACGGTGATTTCTTCTATAGAGAAACAGTCCAACTCATCGGTAACAGTTACGGTATACGTGCCGCCAGCTAAATCTGTAATTACCGAACTTTCTATGCTGTCGTCGTGCGACCAGGTGTAGAATAGTTCGCCTGTTCCGCCAGTAGCCGATAGATCAATTTTTCCATTTGCTGCGCCACAGTTTGCGTCTATAATTTCGTCTGTTGTTATAATAATTAGGGGGCTTCCTCCTATAGAAAAATCTATGGTAGTAGCACAGTCGTTGGCATCTACAACGGTTAGGGAATAATCGCCAGCCGATAAATTGTTTACGCCATTGTAGTTATCAGGAATATCGGCGATAGACCATTGGTAGGAAAAAGGCCATTGTCCGCCAGTAACGGTGACACTAATACTTCCATCGGCATTGCCACAGATAGCATCTTCTAAAGTGGCGATTTCTACAGCAGGGGCATCGGTATTGTTTACGTCAATACTTAGTTCGGCAGTACAACCTAGTTCGTCGCTTGCGGTTACGGTGTACGTGCCGCCTGTTAAGTTTTCTATCACCGAACTTTCTATGCTATCATCATGCGACCATGCGTAGCTGATTTCTCCTGTGCCGCCTGTTGTTGACAAATCTATTTTTCCAGTCGCACCATCACAATTGGCATCAATTACTTCATCAATTGTAATAACTATTTCGGAAGAAACATCTGCAACATTAATATTGAGTATGGCTTCGCAACTTGACTCGTCGGTTACGGTTACGGTGTAGTTGCCAGCCGTTAAATCGGTAATTACCGAACTTTCTATGCTGTCATCGTGCGACCAAGCGTAGAATAATTCTCCTGTGCCGCCTACAGCCGATAAATCAATTTTACCATTTGCGGCACCACAGCTTGCGTCGATTACTTCGTC
>JAHDBT010000455.1:0-3624 GCA_020630215.1 Bacteroidota bacterium | reverse complement strand
ATTACTTCGTCGATGGTTACTACAATAGGTTCGCTTCCGCCAATTGTAAAATCCACAATTGCCATACAGTCGTTATCATCCATAACGGTTACGGTATAATCGCCAGCGGTAATATTATTTACGCCATTATAATTTTCGGGAATATCTGGAATCGACCATTGGTAAGTAAAGGGCCATTGTCCTCCTGTAACGGTTACGTTAATACTTCCATCGGCATTGCCACAAGTAGCGTCTACTAAGTCGGTGATTTCTACAATAGGCGGGTCAGTGCTAGGTACATCAATACTTAGTTCGGCAGTACAGCCAATATTGTCGGTTGCGGTTACGGTGTAGGTGCCGCTTGTTAGGTTTTCTACCACCGAACTTTCTATGCTGTCATCGTGCGACCATTCGTAGCTTACATCGCCATTTGCGCCAACAGGGGAGAGGTCGATTTTACCATCGGCATTGCCACAGTTGGCGTTTACCACCTCGTCTACATTTAATCCTAGCCCTTCCGAATCGGCAATGTTTAAGGCCAGTTGTGCGGTACAGCCAGTTTCGTCGCTAACGGTTACGCTGTAGGCTGCTGCTGCTAAATCGTATATGTTGGGGCTGCTTTCTGTATCGTCGTGCGACCATAAATAAAAGAGTGGGCCGTTGCCACCTTCGCCTAGTAGTTCTATATAACCATTGTCTTCGTTACAAGTAGTATTTACGCCAAAAAGTACAATAATATTAATGCCTTCGGTATCTGCGAGGGTAATATCTAAAGTCGCAGAACAGCCAGCTTCGTCGGTAGCGGTTATGGTGTAATCACCACTAAATAATCCGTCTACTATTGAGCTTTCAATAGTGGCATCGTGCGACCATGCGTACGAGATTTCGCCATTTCCGCCAGTTACAGATAAGTCGATTTTACCAATGGCTTTTCCACAAGAAGCATCAATTACCTCCTCTATATTAATTACAATGTCTTCGCTATCGTGAACGATGATGGTTTCTGTGGCGATGCAATTGTTTTCGTCAGTAACGGTTAAGGTATATTCGCCGCCGAGTAGGTCGGTTAAGAGCGTACCCGTTTCTGTATCATCGTGCGACCAATCGTAGGTGAGTGCGCCTGTTCCTGTTGCAGTAACTTCGATGCTGCCCGAAGTATCGCCACAATTAGTATCAGTTGTAGACAGAACTTCAATGGCAACCCCGTCGCTACTTTCTATAGGGAAGGAAGCCGTTGCAGAACAGGTATTGTTATCGGTTATGGTTACGGAGTACGTGCCGCTAGATAAGTTGATAGCGGTTGAGCCATTTAAGTTATCATCGTGCGACCAATTGTAGCTAACATTGCCCGATGCGCCTGATATGGTAAGGGCGATGCTACCATTGTTTGCACCACAGGAAGTGTTTTGTAGGTTACTTGCCTCAATGATAGGTTCTTCGTAAGCATCTAATTGTATGGTAACAGATGCAGAACAATCAATTTCGTCGGTAACGGTTACTCCGTAAGAACCTGGAGGCAAATTGCCCGCATAAGGAAAGTTATGGGTATCATCGTGCGACCAGGCGTAACTGATTTCTCCTGTGCCTCCGTTAGTAGAAATGATGATGCCCCCATTTTCTAAACCACAGGTACAATCGTCGATTGTTTCTATGGTAATAATGGGTGGGTTAGCACATTCGAGTGCAGGAGTACTGTTTGGGTTAATAGCATTAATACTAGTGCTGCTATTAAAAAAAAGAATTAAGAGCAGTGCGATTAAGCATGGCTTAATATTGCAAACATAAGCGTAAAAATGTTGCATAGTAAGGGATTTTATGATATAGTTTGGTTTGTTTAGTACCGCCTAAGTTGGCTTACTAATTACAATAAATATTGCTAGGGTGAGTGTTGGTAGTTGGTGATAAGGAATAGCATATAATAGACAAAAGGGCGTTTACTGTTTTGTTATTATCATAGTATAAAGTTAGGCTTTCTATTAATGATATTGGAAGAAATAAAGCCTAAAATACACATCTGAAAATTTACTTGACTAGGCTTTGTTGTATCGTAACCTAAAATATTGATGGACAAGGTCAAGTTTTGTTCGTTATTTGTTATGGAAGAGGAAAAGCGGAAATCGGAAGTGTAATGGGCAGGAGTGAGCGATAGTGGATTTTGTTTAAATGTATTTGTTTCTGATAAACAATTGTTTGTGGTTTTTTATTGTTTAACAGATATTTATAGATAAGGAGGATGGGCAGTTGGATGGAGCTTGAATTTTATGCAAGTAACTGGAATATTTAGGTAATATTGTAGTTTAGAAAAAGCACAATGTAATTGTGAAATTAAAATTATTACTTTTGTTATGTGTAAAATTGCATTTCGGTGTTGTATTGTCGCTAATTGTTAATGATACTCACATTATGGTAAAGTATGTTGAAGAATTGCTTTATAGCATAGAAAAGGGTAACAATTTTTTATAAAATGTTACCCTTATGTTACCTTACGTGTAGGTTGTTTTGTTTTAACTATCTTCTTCGTGGCTTTCTCGCCATTCGTATACCCAGGTAGATTGTATCATTTCTAGGTGACCTTCGTTACATTCTTCTTTTTTACCTTCAAACACATCAATAGCTAGCACCCATTCTAGGAGTTGGGTAAAGCGGATGCGGTATATTTTAGATTCGCCAAATTCGGGGCCAAATCGTTCGTATAGTTTAATAGCGATGTCTTCATAGTCGCCCCAATTAATAGGAGGTTCATCAAATCTCAATTCCATATTATTATTTGATTTTTAATTTTGTTAATTTGTTGTAATAGCAATAGCGGATGGATGGTATAGTGCATTTACCACTAGTGTTCATGTCCAATAATGTCGCTTTGGTCGGGAATAGTGATTTCGATTGTTCCTTTTCCTTTGTCTAAAAAGCATTGGCAGGCTAAACGAGATTCTAGGCGAGGATTAGCAGCTCTATCTACATAATCTTCTTCTTTGTCGCTCATTTCCTCAATATGATCATTGCCATTTTCCACGTAAATATGGCAGGTAGTACAGGCACAAACCGCACCGCAGTTGTGGTTAAGATCTATTTTGTTAAGAATGAGTCCTTCTAATATAGAAAGCCCTTCTTCTACTTGTATTTCCTTCGATTCGTGATCTTTTTCCTCGAAGTTAACTTTTATGGTATACATTTGCTTTATTTAAAATTTAAACAGTTCAGCGTTCCTAAAACTTGCATGATGGCTGAGTAGTCTGTCCAGTTAATATTGTCGGTTGTTTTGGCGATTTTTGCTCCCTAGCCGCATTGCAAATACTCGCCGTAGCTATGGCTATGGCTGCGTTTTGCGCCTTGCCAGGAAACAAAACTCACTCAAAAGCAACTCGACACTATTAACTGGACAGACTACTAGGATAGGGTTTGTTTTTTAGTTGCACATTAATGGCTTCATCAAAACCTAGTATATCTTCCCTTTAAATGGAAGAGGGGTAATTTTTGCAAAAATAAGGTTTTAAAAGTTAAATAGTGTATTTTGGGAGAAATACTTGCAATAACTCGTTAGTGGTGTAGGATAGCTGCTAGTTGAAATCCTAGTAACATCCATTTAATTAGCAAAAACAAATCGTTAAATCTTCTAAGTGAAATGAAAAAAATAAAGTCCACCAA
>JAHDBT010000454.1 GCA_020630215.1 Bacteroidota bacterium | reverse complement strand
ACTTACTCATATTGATTATACTAAGGAAATGGCTATTGTTGCAGAAACGCCTAGCGATAAAGGCTTAATTGCAGTTGCCCGTATAGCAGCAGAGAATGAGAAGGAAACAGAATTTGCGGTAATTATTGCGGATAAATGGCATGGAAAAGGTTTAGGTTCTATACTAACCGATTTTATGATTAAAGTAGCAGTAGAAATGAATTTTAAAAAAATGTATGGTTATGTTTTTACCCATAATATCCCTATGCTAGAAATTTTAAAACAGCGAAATTTTAGCCTTAGTAATTACGATAGCACAACAACTTATGCTGAATTAATAATAGAAAAAAGTAAGGCTTAACGCAAGGAACAACGAAACACCAACTACCGATTACCAACTACCAAAAAATGAATCTACGAAACGCCCTACTCACCGAACACTCTAAAATAAACACCCAATTTTTGGCAGATTATATTGGCAACGATGTTCAACGTTTTGCCGATTTAATGCATTTACTTTTAAACGATGAACCCAAAGTAACACAAAGGGCAGGATGGGTAATGAGTTATTGTGTAGAAAAATATCCCGATTTACTACTCCCGTATTTAAAGCCGATGATACAAAATTTACAAGAAAAAAAAGATTTACACAATGCTATTAAACGCCACACGATGAGAGCCTTTTGCCAAGTCGATTTTGAAGAAGATTTACTAGGGCGAGTAGCCGATATAGGATTTAATTATTTATCCTCGATGGAAGAACCCGTAGCCGTTAAAATATTTAGCATGACCGTACTAGGCAATATCTGCCAAAAAGAACCCGATTTAGCGCAAGAATTAAAACTTACCATCGAAGCACAAATGCCCTATGGTTCCGCAGGTTTCCATTCAAGAGGAAAACGAATTTTAGCTTTGTTGGAGAAAATTAGGAAAGAGAAGGGGTAAATTGCAGATTTTTTTATGCCTTTTATGATAAAAAATCACCAGCAAGAAAAACCAAAAATTAAATGCATTCCTTGCTGTTAGCTCGTAGAGAAAATTCATGAATTTTCTCTACCTCTCCGAACAAAAATTAACCCTCCCATTTTTCCATCTTAAAAATAATAAAAAAACAAATTATATTTTTTTAATGTAGTTAAAGAAATCGTCAGCAAGAAAAATTTTAAATCCTAAATTCTCGATTTTAAATCAAAAAACAAAATGTTCAACACCCGTTTCCAAAAAGTCTTTACCACCTCAAAGCCCATTATCGGCATGATACATGTATTGCCTTTGCCCGCAACACCAGCTTACGCCAATAATAATGCCGCCATAATAGCCCATGCCCTAGCAGAAGCCGCATTATACAAAGCATCGGGCATTGATGCGTTGATGATTGAGAATATGCACGACCTACCATACCTAAATGCTTACGCTTCGCCCGAAGTAATTGCTTTGATGAGCATTATTGCTTACGAAGTAAAACGAGCTACGGGTTTACCTTGTGGCATTCAAATACTAGCAGCGGCTAATAAAGAAGCCCTAGCAGTAGCCAAAGCTGCTAACCTAGATTTTATACGTGCCGAAGGATTTGTGTTTGCCCATGTAGCAGACGAGGGCATGATGAATGCATCGGCAGGGGAGTTGCTGCGCTACCGCAAACAAATTGATGCCAACGATATTTTAGTGTTTTGCGATATTAAAAAGAAACACAGCTCGCACGCCATTACCGCCGATATTGACCTAGTAGAAACCGCCAACGCTGCCTACTTTTTTAGAAGTGATGGCGTAATTATTACAGGCTCTTCTACAGGCGTGGCTGCCGATGTAAATGCGATACAGGAAGTCCAAAAAAATACCAAACTTCCAGTACTAGTAGGTTCGGGAATTACCATAGATAACGTAAGCCATTATTTGCCTGTTGCAGATGCTTTAATTGTAGGTTCGTATTTTAAACGAGCAGGCTATTGGGAAAATGAAGTGGTAGGAGATAAAGTAAAAGTGTTTATGGAAGTGGTGAATAAGTGGAGGGGTAAATAAATAATTTTTTTGAATGATTGACCAAAACGACATTAAGACATACTGTTTTTTTTTAAAATAGTATGCCTTTCCCGATTTTGGTTTTAGGCGTGTTTTTTTGATTATTTTTTGCTGTTTTTATTCCTATCTAATAGCAACAAAAATAGACGTAGGCAAAGTAATAAACTGATCGATGTTTAAAAGAGGGAATTGTTTTTGGTTGCTTAGAATAACAATGTTTTTTTTAATTTTTTGCTGATTAATTATTTGTGCAATATTCGGAATTACATTGGCATCTAAATCTTGAAATGGTTCATCTATAATCAATATCTTTTTGTTGGTTAATAAGGCCCTAGCATAAAGCAATAGTTTTGCTTCTCCTTTAGAAAGATGAATGCCTAAATCTCCAATTTTTTGATTTAATGTTAAGCGATTTGCTGGTAGCAAATGTTGTTGTAATTGATTGAGTATAGCCTGTGCTTTTACTCTTTTACTAGCATGACGGCTATAGCTAATTGCCTCAAAAACTGTTTTGCCCAATAAAGGGAAATTATTAGAAACAATAGCTAAATGTTTTCTTAATGATTTAGGATTAACTGTTTTTAAACATTGCTCATCAATATAAATATTGCCATTGGTAGGCGAGTACATTAAATTAAGTAATTTTACCAAAGTGCCTTTGCCACTTCCCGAAGCACCTTGTATTAAATGAATTTGACGACTAGGTAAATGCCAGTTTAATTGATGTAAAATAGGCGTATTATTATTATAAGAAAAATTTAATTGTTTAAACTGAATATTCCCTATATCTAAAAGGAAGTCTTTTTTTGCTGTATGATTTTTGGTAGATTGATTAAATATTTTTAATAATTTTTCGAAAGAAATATTACCTAATTCCCATACAATATTTACTTTTAGCAAACGCCTAAAAATAGGTAGTAAACTTATTAATAACATAATAAAAATAAGCAGAATGCCACCGCCAACTTCTACTGCTTGTTGTTTTAAATAATAACTGGTTAATAAAACCAAAGCCAACATTAAATACATGCTTGCTGGAATAATTGTTTTAATTACCGCTGTAATTACTTGGTATTTAATACCCCAAAAATATACTTTTTGCGAACGTTTAAAGAATTTATTTTTTTCTGGATTTTCTTTGTTAAATGCGTTAATACTGTGTATGGCACGCAAGCGTAAATTAACAAAAGACAATAACATAGATTTAGTGTTTCTACGTTTTCGAGTTATAATAGATAATTGCTTGTTAAATAGTAAGATAATTAAACTAGTAAAAAATAAAACAACACTCACTATTATTCCTAATTGATAATTTAAATAAATTAAACTCGATAAAGCCAGCAGCATTAATAAAACATCGCTGGTAAAACGAATAATGCCATTGGTTAAATAATTTTGAATACTTTTTAAATCGCCACTGAAGCGCAGCAAGTATTTGCCAATTCCTTTTTGGTCGTAAATTAAACTGGGTAAATACAATTGTTGTTCAAATAACTGATTTCTAATGCTATAAGAAAGCTGTTCGCCTAGTACGCCAATAGTATATTTTTCGATAAAAAGAAAAAGTGTTTTAAAGGCAATTAATACAAAAAAAAAGATTAGAAAAGTAGTCATGTTTTCGCCAATATCAAACGGTAAGAAATTAAATATTTGGCTGCGCTTTGCATTAAATTCAAAAACGAGTTCATAATACTTACCTACCGATATAGGTATTAGTATCGTAAAAATATTAGAGAGGATGCTTGCCAAAATTGTGGCAAGCATCCATTTTTTTCGCTCTAAAAAAAACGGGTATAATATATTTTTTTTATACAGCATGTGATAATGGTGGCAGTTTTTCTACTTTAGAATTGTTAGGGGTATTACTAGCAGTAGTAGTACGAATTAAATTTTTAATGTAAGCAATAATACTTGGCACCATTAAATCGTCGAGGGTTAATACCGGAATATTGGTTACTGCTTGTACTTCTTTTACTAGTAGGGGCGAAGCGGTAAATGAACCACATATTGCAAATGGTTTTATGTTTAAGGAATCCAAAATTTGTAATCCGCTTAATGCGCCAGTGCTATTTCCATCTGAATAAATTACTTCATCAACCGTATTCATAAATGCTTCCGAACTCAGCAACATTTTGGTTTCTCTTTGTAGTAACCCGTCGGCAATTTCTATTACAATATAATCAGGGTTTTGTAGGGCAACCATGTTTAATAAACTCTGGTATAAATCCATTAATTCGTTTTCTTCGCACATATACGTAGAAGGAAACCCGAAGTAAGAAAAGTCGGTTGCTGTATCAGCACCACAGTCATATACAAAAACAGTATCCTTATTATATACGGTGCCTGTTAGTTTAATAAAGCTTACTTTTTTATTGGCATTATGAATTCCTTTGCATAAAAAACCAGCGGTAGTTGTTTTGCCACTGTCCATAGAACCACCAATAGATAATATAATTTTGGCATTGGTAGGTTTTTGGTTATTAAAGGGAGTTACTTTTTCTTGGTAGTATTTGGTGTTTAATACGTCGCCATTTTCATTAGTAGCATAGCCTATTAAGGACAAGGTAGTTGGCCCTTTTAATTCGTATTTAACATGTATGGAGTGCATAATACCCATTACGCCACCTTGTCCTAAAACATGGTATTCTTGGCAAGGTTCGGTTGGTACATAGCCTTCAAGTTGGCTTGTTGCATAACGAGTGCCAAAAACCGCCATTACTACATCATCAGGATAAATATGATGATTTTTGCCATCGACAAGTTGTAGGCGAGTGTGTTTGCCTAATTCAATTACTTTAAAAATTCCTACATCTCCAGCTTTAGGGATATAGGTATTTATTAAATCGGTATTAAGTATGTAATTGCCAATATGTTGGCAAATGGTAGATTTTTTTATTCTATTAGTCATGATTATTTATTTTGGGGAGTTGCTTTTTTGTTTAAAGCTCCTATTAAAAATGATTTTTTAATTAATAATTCGTATTTTTTAGATTAGAACCCTTGACTAGCAGGAAGTTCTGTCCAATTACGATTTGGAATTATTTGCTGTTTATTTTTTCGGCGATTTCGTTTTTGGTATTTTACAACCTGTTTTAAATCGAGGTAATATTTTATGCCAAACCCAAGCATCATATAATTACTAAAGGGTCTCGAAATTTTATCGCTATTGGGTCTATGAACGTTTAACTTATTTTTATAGGCAAAATCGGTATTAAATTCTTTTTGCTTCATTAATTGTAATTGTAGGCCTATGTTATTGCTAATTTTGGTTTTTATACCAAGCATAAATCGTATTCTATGAAATCCATTAGTAGGGTATTTACCTATTTTTTCGCCTCTACTATTATATTGGCTAATCCTTTTTCCGCCAATATTGTAATACAATCTAATTGTTGCAAATGGGCTAATTTTAAATTTTTGAAGTACTAGCTTTTTTCTAGGTTTTGTACGAAAAGTATACAAAATCCTAAACCGATATTTAGTTTCTTCCTTAGAATGGTACTCTAACATAAAGGCATTGTTAAAACTCCATTTTAAAATACGATTGCTAATAGCATAAGAACTATGAAGCTGGTATTTAATTTGGGTATAATCGCTTTTAAAAATAAAAGAATGGCTATGCCCAAATCCTAAACTTAGGTGTTTTTTTATTTTTATGTTGGTACTAATACTATTTTGTATAAAGGATAAACGATATACTTGTGTATTAAAACCATAAAGCTGATTAACAGAAATACTAGTGTTAGGTAATACCCTTATATTGATACCTAGTGTATTCCAATTTTTAATAGGTTTTGTTGTATTTTGAGCTGTGCTAAATAAACTATTTAACAATAACAAAAAACAACACAAACAGCCTAGATAGTAGTTTGTTATCAATATATAATATTAATTGTTTTTAATTAAATATAGGGTAATTGTATTTGGTAATGGCAGCATTAATAGATGCTAAAAAGGAGGGGTAAATAATAGTTGTAATGGGGAGGTGTTTAAAATAATAGTGCTAAATTAAATGATTTTTTGTTTCTTTAAGTTGTTATTTTAGACAGAATCTTACTTGCTTATACTATTTGTTATGATAAATA
>JAHDBT010000453.1 GCA_020630215.1 Bacteroidota bacterium | reverse complement strand
ACAACTTCTGATCCTGCGGATGATACTTTCTCTGTAACGATTAGTTTAGTTGCTACAAATGGTGGTGCTACAGGTCAATTTGAAGTAACAGATGGCACGGCTACTTGGGGACCTTACGATTATGCAACAGGTGGTACAATTACAGGACTACCAGCTGATGGATCAACTATTAGTTTAACTGTTAATGATGTTGATGACCCGACTTGTACCAGCGAAGCAATAGAAGTAAGTCAAACAAGCTGTTCGGACGAATGTGTGATTAGCATTACAGATGCCCTTGTTGGCGAATGTGAAGACAATGGCACAACTTCCGATCCAGTAGATGATACTTTCTCTGTAACCGTTAGCGCAGCGGCTACCAATGGAGGCGCAAGTGGCCAATTTGAAATAACCGACGGAACAACAACTTGGGGACCTTACGATTACGCAACAGGTGGCACAATTACAGGATTACCTGCTGATGGTTCAACGATTAGCTTAACCGTTAGTGATGTTGACGATGCTACTTGTACCAGCGAAGCAATAGAAGTAAGTCAAACAAGCTGTTCTGGTTGTCCTCCTATGATATGTTTGCCTGTTACTTTTCAAAAGAACAATTAAAAAGTTTTTATTGAATATCTATACGAAGCCTAGGCCAAAAGCCTAGGCTTTTTTTGGTTATAGCTATTAGCAGTAGAACAAGAAAAGGTTTTACTTATAGGTAGGTGTATTTTTTTGTTGAAAGGCTATTGTCAAATAAATAAAAATTAAATCCTAAATCCCCTCAACCCGTTCCACCAACCAATTTAAATTAAACACCCTGTCGCAAACCTCAATATCTGCCTTAATTTTGGCAACCGCTTTTTGAGTTTTAGTTGTACTTTGGTACGGTACATTCATTTTTATATGGGCGGCACGTTTAGTAAATTTCAACAAATTATAGTAACCTTCCCGTCTTTGTTCCGAAATAAGTTTATTGCGTTTAAGGTACATTTTAAAAGCATCGGTCAATGAATCCAGCGCATCAAATTCGTTTAAATCGAAATAGGTGCGGAGCAGGAGGGATTTAGCATCAAGGCTGTAGCGGATGTCGGTGTATTCTACTTGTAAAAGTAGTTGTTGTACTTTTCCGTATTGTTGAGTGCTGTAATAATAGGCGGCTAAATTAAAAGTGTAAGCATTTTCTACTACGGTTTCATTTAGTTTTAATTTGTAAGTTTCAATAAAGTTTTTCGTCCATTTAAAATCGGTTAACCGTAGGCCTACGGTAACAATATTTTTATAATGCCATTCCGATAAATGTCCATCCTCGTCTAGTAATAAATCGTTTTGTAATTGTGCTTTGTAAAGCTTAAACAACTCCGCCATAAAATCGGAATTACCAGTATTAATTTGTCCAATACAAAAGTTTTGTGCTAAGGAGTAAATGTGTTGCAGTTCTCCTTTGGGAAAAGCGTTTGTCGATTCTGCTAGTAGTGGAATCAGTTCAAAATAGTATTTGGTATCTTCTTTACTCAACATCAAATAAATTAAGTAGTACACCATAATCGAAGGGGCATGTTCATATTTAGCTTTGTTGTTTTGCACCTCCTCCACAATTGTTTCTAGCATTCCTACCTCATAATTAATCTGCAAAATCTTACTACGTATCGTCATCTCACAAGCATCCCGCAATTTTTCTGATAAGTAGTACAGGTCTAAATTATCCTGTTTGTTTTGTATGCTTAAATCCTTTTGGTGTTTCGATTGTATCGTGTAAAAGTTATCGGCTTCAATAGCTAACTCAAATTGATGACGGTAAAACTCATTATTTCGGATGCTTGTTTTTTTTAACTGCTTATCAAATTTCTTTAAATATTTCTCGTAGCGTTTTATTTGGTTTTTAATTCTCAATTGCTGCAAAATATAAATATGCTGCTGTTCTTCATCCTGCTTAAAAATCTCTTCTGCCCAAAAGGTGTCTAGCAACTGCATTGTATAGTTAAAAACTAGGGACAGTTGTCGTTCTAGGCTAGTATTAGCTTCTTGCTCAAATAGTTGTTCGTAAATCACTATCTTATTACAAGTCTTAGCATCAAAATGAGGGTAAATTGCACTTAAGTAAGCCGTTAGTTTGCGTACTTTTTCGTGTTTATTAAAGTAGGGCGAATAAGCCATTTCCTTAAAACGGGTCATTTCTTTACGATTTAAAACCTGTAAACTGCGAATTAATAAACTCTGATGCATAAATAATTTCCGATTTTTTATTTTAAACAAGCCCTAAATATAAACATTTTTATCTGAATTTTAATGAAAAAAAACCGATTTTGAATCTAACTTGTACTTTGCTAAACTTTTTTCTTGGTTGATATTTGTAAGGTAATTAACAATCAGATATAACCTTATAAATTGAAAGCCATGAAAAAATGTAATTTAAATTATTGTTTGAAAAATAGGATTTATTTTTTGTTTTATGTGCTAGTTTTTGTTCTAGCAAGCAATGTGGTAAAAGGGCAAACTTATGATACCGTTATTGGCTACTTCGGCGACGAAATTACTTGGGATATAGACTGTCGAGGCCGCCTTGTAAATCTTGTTGCCCACCAAGATACCTTGCTTGGCACACAACACTATAGAAAATTGGCGATAGCATCATTTGAGCCTAAACATTATTCGGATAAAGTAAATGACAAGGCAGCTTTTATAAGAGAAGACGGGGCAACAGGAAAAGTTTGGATACGAGATTATATTAAGGTGGGTAAGGAACTGGTAGAAAAAGAGGTTTTGGTAATGGATATGTCTTTAGAGGAAGGAGATAGTATTCAAATTCCTATAAGCAATCTTAACCAACTAGAATGGGTATACGTAGATAGGGTGTATGAGGAGTTTGGTAAAAAAATTATTGAATTCGATTATATCGTAAGAACAGTTGAATATCAAAAATCTGGCCGTCCGCAGATACTTAAAGAACCCGATTACCTACAGTTTATTGAAGGCGTTGGCCCAAATATAGGATGGGCATTTAAATATGATAGACAAAACAGCTATCATTTTGTAAAAGCGAAAGCAGATAATTACCAATCAGTATGGCCCATGCAATCACTAGAGCAATTTAACAAGCAACCAAACAATAGGAGGCAGGTAAAACAGCACTTGCTATCAGAGGAGCAACAGATTGGATGGTAGATTCCTATTTCTTTAAAAGGGATGCTTTGAGAGCGATTAAATACCTATAAATTACGAGTTAATGCACTTTTTTGAGTAAATAATTTCCGACTTTTTATGGCTATAAATCTTTAAATACAAAGATTTATGCGTATCCCATCAAAAAAAAAATCCGATTTCAACCTTAAAATGTACTTTTTAAAACCTATTGCTTAGGCGATATTTGTGGAGTAATCAATCAACAACAAAGTTCAACACCATAAATCCTAAAATAATGAAATCCTATAAACTTATATATCGCATGAAAAATTTAACCAGCCTATTATCGTACCTATTGCTTTTTATGCTAGTAAGTAGCACTGGCAAAGCACAATTGTTAGCACAAGGATGCATCAATTTTAACAACCTTACCCCCGATGTTACCTATACAACCGCAGGCTACGAAGATGCCGCAGTAATACAAGCCGAAACCGATGTTTACGAATTGCGCTTATACGAATACAACGACCGTTTTAACCCTACGCCCTTTACTGGTTTAACCCCAGAAACAGCGACTGATTACGAAGCCGATACCCTAGCAGCACATCTAGAAGGTGCCTACCTCCGTTTAAGTTTTGATGCAGCCGTTAATGCCATTTCTTTCGATTATGAAAATAATGGAGGAGCAATGCTATTAGGGGGTAATTATAGAACTGGACAAAATAGACCGAAATTTATCACTTACGATGATTTTGAAGCTACTTTTGAGGGAGTGACAACCGAAATTTCTGCTGGTGTATTTGTGTATGTAGATAATGGGCATGTAGAAATTACCACCGACCACGCTATTACCGATTTTCGATTTGGAGGACAAGATATAACAATAGATAATATTTGCTTTGACAAAGTAGCAGTCACAGAGCCTGGTTGCCATGCTTTCTTTTTTACAGAGATGGACGGCCCTAAACCAATAATTGGGGGAGAGTATATTAAAAATGGAACGCAGGCAGGAGTTAATTGGACCGCTAATGGGGCTGACCTTCCTGGTTCTTCTATTGTACGCCCTAACTTTACCGCAACAGATGTTGGTACTTACACAATTTGCTACGAAGTTTCGGTTGACGATGGAGCTTGTATAGATACTTATTGCGACGATATTGAAATAACCGACCTAGATGCCAATTGCACCGATTTTGTAGAATTAGAAGTAGGTAGCATATACAATGAAGCCGATACAACAATGGACATACCTGTAGCTTTTGAAAACGATATAGGAATAGGCTTTAATGGATTGAAGCAGGAAACTGGAGCAACAGTATTTGGAAATGCTTTTGTATTGGACGATGATAAATTATACTTAGATAACATGATGTTACTGCTAGATTATAGCTACAACTTGCAACAAGTATCAGCCGTTACCCTTACCTGCGAAGGCGCAATTACTGCCGTACAAGTAAACGGAGCAGCTACCCAATTTTATGAAGATGGATTGGTAAATCCTAGTAGTGACGTTTATACCTACACCTTCGATTTAAACGATTTGCCAGTAGATGAAACCTTTGAAACCCTGCTTTTTGGTGGAGAAAATTTAACTATACACAGCGTTTGCTTTGAAGAATTAGAACCTGCTTGCGAAGCCAACTTTGAGATAGAAATAATTGAAGAGCCAACATTTTATACCGTAAATATTACTTCCACATCTACTAGCGATAGCGAAATTACGGAATACAGATGGTTCCTGAATGATGTTTTCTTATCTCAATTTTTAATGACACAATCAAGCATCTCCTTTACCGTAGAATCGCTAGAAACAATGGATATGGGTTTAACAATTGAAAGTGCTGGCGGATGTTATGATTCCTACTTTCAATTACTAGGCTTAGAAGTATTGGAAGTATGGCCAGGAGATGCCAATAATGACGGTGTTGCCAATAATTTCGACCTTCTAAACCTCGGTATTACTTTTGGCTCTACAGGTTTCGAACGTTTTGGAACCTCAACAAATTGGCAAGCATACCAAGTAGATGCTTGGGCAGAAGTTACTGCCGACCTAGTAAATTACGCACACTCCGATTGCAATGGAAATGGCACGGTAGGAAATGAGGACGTAGCAGCATTGGCTTTAAACTATGGCTTAACAACAGGCAAAACCGAATGGACAACCGAAGGCACCGAAGACGATGCACCCTTTTATGTAGATTTGCCCGAAGACGAATTACTAGAAGGAGCATTTTTTGAAGCACCCATTATTTTAGGCTCAGAAGATATACCTGTAAACGAAATATATGGACTAGCTTTTTCGGTAAACTACGACCCCGCAATACTCGAAGAAACCAGCCTAGAAGTCATCTTTGACGATTCGTGGCTAGGAGCCGAGGAAAGCGAAATTATTACCATTTACAAAGTCTTCCCAGAAGAAGGACGCATCGAAATTGCCATCAGCAGAATAGACCAAACCGACATTACTGGCTTCGGACGCATCGCATCTATTGGCGGCATTATCGACAATATTGCAGGCAAAGACGAAGCACTAGTAGAATGGAATTTTTCCATCTCCAATGTACGAGCAATTAATGCCAACGAAGCAGAGGTATTTGTGTATCCCCTAGGTACTCAAACCAACGTAAACCTGTTAGACGAAGATGAAACGGACTTCTTAAACCTACAAATTGCACCAAATCCTGCTAGTGATTGGCTAACCATAAAAGTACCGCAATTACAAGAAGCAACCACCATCAACATCTTCAACCTACAAGGAAAATTAATAGATAGCCTTAGCCCAACCAATACTACCGAAACAATAGATATTGCCACTTACCAAAATGGTTTATACTTTGTACAAGTAAAATATACCGATAAAATACAAAGCCAAAAGTTTCAAGTATTGCGCTAAGTGGTTTGTCAACCAATTTATGATAAGTTCCGCATCATGTTTTATCGGGTGTCAACTTATCATAATTAACTTGACAGGCTACTAAGGAATGTGTAAATAATAACTTATAACAGTTCTGCGTAGAAATTTTGTTCT
>JAHDBT010000452.1 GCA_020630215.1 Bacteroidota bacterium | reverse complement strand
TTGAGCCAAACGAGTTTAAAGCCTCCTGGCTTGTATTAAAAATTGTAAACCGCTTGGATAAACATGTCCAAGAAGACCTGTTTATCCAATAGGAAAAAGTACTTGACATTTTACAGCGGTACAATAAAGCAGACCTGTCCAAGTACCAAATACCAAATACCCTCTACCAAAAACTCTATTCAAAAATATACAAATTCAAAGGCTCCCCATCAATAATAGTGGCTTTGGGGCTTTGTTGGCCGTCGGTAATTAGGCGTACGGTTTTGGATACATATTTGCTTAATTCGTTGGTGTCGATTACTTGGTTACCGTCACTATCTGATTGTATGGTGTTGCCGTCGGTGTCGGTGTGGGTTTTGTTGTTGAAACAGTCGATGATGGCTTCGGTAAATGCGCCATTTTCCCAGCTCGATCTTTCTTGCGAAAACTGGCTGCCTCGGCTTGATGCGAAGATGTAGCGGCTGCTAGGGTCTAGGGCATTGTTGAGGTCGTCTACATGGCGTTCAATATTTAGGGGCAGACTTTTGCGAGCGTATTCTTTGCCTGCTTGTCCGCTGTGGCAAGCATCAATAAATTGTACAACGGTGGCATCAAATTCGTTGATGTGATTGGCCAACCAAATATTGTGCAAAGCACTGGTTGCGTATAAATCGGGGTTGGCTTCGGCATCGTGCGTCATAAAATAAAAATCCGACATACCATCTTTATCACCATGCATCGAGAAAAATAGAATGACCAAATCGTTAGCACTGGCTTTTCCTTTTAAGTCTACTACTGCTTCGGCAATTTTTTTGCGAGTGGCGGTTTCGTCGGTCAAAATAATGGTTTCTACTTTGTTGTATAGTTGTCTATTTTGCGGCATTTTTTCTTGGTCTAAAAAGGCGTTGGCAAAGTCTTTAGCATCTTTAGCAGGGTATTGCAACTGCATAAAATTTTCGTCGGCATATTTGGCAACCCCTACAGATAAAATGTATAGGTTAGGGCGTTCTACATTAGTATTGGTTGGGCTGTTGTATACAATTGTTTTTTCCATGGAGAGGCTGGTTCCTTCTTTGTTAACAGCTACAATTTGCACTTCGTTATTACCTGCTACTAATTTAATATCTACCTCTAAATTGCGGTCGAAACTTTGTTTATCTTGGGTTCTAACTTTACGCACGGCATTGCCTTTGTTTACCTGTGCCGTACCATTTACCAACACTTTCACATCACTTATTTCCGATTTAGATACTAGCATTGCTTTAATCGTATAACTAGCAGTTTTCGATTCTACAGGCGATGCAACGGGTGCTTTCCAATTAATATCCATAAACTGGTTGTAGTTGTTGGGCTTGGGGTCGGGCTTGTTAGGACGTGGCGCAGGCGTAGGTGTAATCGGGCGTGGTCGTGGGCGAGGATTTACGGGGCGGTCGATAATATCTTTTACAATATCTCGGTAAATTTCCGCTTGTTCGTACTTCGGATCTATTTTTAGGGCTTCCTCAAAATCGTTGAGTGCTTCTTGGTGTTTTTCTAATTTCAGATAGGCTTTTCCTCTTAGGTAGTAGGCGTGTTTGTGGTATTTTTCGCCTTCTTTCATAGTGAGGACTTTGCTGCAATCGGTAATTACCTCCTTGTATGCTTCTAGTGGAAAGTTGGCTTTGGCACGTAGCATATAGGCATAAAAATCGGCTGCTTTTATGGAAATGGCTTTGTTATAATCGGTCATTGCCGCCTTGTTGTCGTTGAGGTAGCTGTAGGCCAAACCTCTTACTAACAAGGCTTCGTAATTTTTATCGTCTTTGTTTAGCACTTCCGAAAACAGTTTTACGGCTTCGTCGTATTTATTGTTTTCGTAAGCATCATACGCTTTTTTTAGGAGGTCTGTTTGTGCTTGTGCTTCGTTGGTGCTAACAAATAAACACAGCATTAGCAGCATGGTACTTAGTATAAATGATATTTTTTTCATGATTGGATTGATTTTGATGAATGGTAGTTGGTAGTTGGTAGTTGAAAATAATAATTGATAGCGATGGGTACGGTGCTTGGGATTGTGTTTACTTTGTGAAAAATAAAAAATACCTATTCCAGTTTCTAGTATGGTAACGTAGCGGTTCACAAATCTCTGACTTGCATTATCCATCTTTCGCAGTATTAAATCCCTTTATACCTGCCTTACTTACGAATAACAACGGGCAGCATTTTTACACAGCGTTGGTCGGCAGGAATGCTGTAAATCCATTGCAGGATACACTCATCACCGAAAGTTGTGTTGTCGTGTTTTTGGGTTAGGCTTGCATCTTCGCTTTGCCCTCCTTGCGGATTATCGTCGCAGTAGTACGGATATTTTTCTTTGGTAAGTACCACTAATAAACGTTGTACTTCTTGCTTTTGATTGGCTTCCATTAAAAAGCCATCGTATAAACTAGGATTGGGCATAGTTCGTTTTTTATCGGCTTTTAAAAACACCTTCTTTTCGTATTCGCCATCAGGAACAATGAGTGCGTTTTGGTGTTTAGAAATTACAAAAATATATAAGTGGGCATCTTTAGACGGGAGGATGGTAAAGTTCATTTCCTCCTGATGATTGTAGTTTACCTTTGCACCTTCTATTAGGGCATCAAAAGTTTTGTCTCTGTCTACTTTATCAATTTGCACTTTGGCTTTGGCAATAGTTGCTTCGTAATAGGTACGTCCATCTTTTTCAAACTTCCTATATTTAACATCTTTTTCTATTACCCGTCCTGTTTTGTTTGCATTAACCGATTGGATAAACTGTTCGTTTATTTTATCGTTTACTTGGGAAGAACTGCTGTAACCAAAGGACGTTACCTGTGTAGGAACGCCTGCTTTCTCGAGGGCATTTTTCAGGGCTACTAATCGTGCTTTTTCTTTGGCTTCTTCGGGGGTAATATTATCAAAAAGTTCGTATTTGCCTGTTACGTTTTCTACTTTTTTGTAGATGACTTTAGGCGATTTTTGAGCGATAGCTATTTGTCCTGAAAGGAATAGGGTAAGGAACAAGGACAATAGGCTTGTCAGATTTTTTTTCATGGAATAATCGTAGTTGTGTGATTGAAATAACAGGGGAAATAGAAGATGCTTACTCATTAACTAAAACCAAAATATCCTTCCGAAACTACGAATACGTTTGGGAAGAATATTTTAGTTATTTATTATCATTTCTTTAAACGGTTAACTCAGTGGTTTGTCAAGTTAATAGTGTTAAGTTGCTTTTGAGTGAGTTTTGTTTCTTAGCAAGGCGCAAAACGCAGGCCTAGCCTAAGCTACGGCGAGTATTTGCAACGCCGCTAGGGAGCAAAAATCGCCAAAACAACTAACATAATTGACTTGACAGACCACTCAGTCCTTCCATCCAAAATGGCTTATTTAATTCTATCCATTTCCTTATCAAAAATTTTGCGGAAGGTATCACTATCGTACTTATCTTTAATATCGTCGTCGTCTTTTAAGTCTTCTTCTAAATCGTCGAAAATATCATCAAGCACTTTTTTTCTTGGCATTTCTAGTGCAATACATCCTTTATATTCCGCTTCATCTGTTTCTACAACATCATCACAAACAATATCATAACCTTCTAAAGTTTGCTCAACAGCAGTTTCTACACGGTCTTCGTATTTTTCTATTAATTTAGTTGTTTTACTTTTATCAATATCTTTTTCCTCTTTAGCTTTTGATGCTTCTCCTTCTTCCTCTTCGGTTTCTATACGATCCGATTCTTTGTTAATTTTTGTATCTACTTTACTGTTCGTTTCGCTAACAGATTTGATGTACTGCGATACGGCACTTTTTACTTTAGTTTGGACAGTAGAAGCCATTTTTCTTTGCGCTCTTAGCATGGCCCAATCAGAAGCAATCCCTTCGTCGGGACTTGTTTTGGTGGCATGTACTCGAATAAAATCATCATCCGATTTTACTTTACAAGGGCAAGCGTCTTGTGCTTGTACGTTAATACTTGATAATAGTAAGGCTGCTACACTTAAAGCCATTACATAGATAAATGTTTGCGTGTTCATAACTGATTTTTTGAAATTGAATAATTTGTTTTATGAATTATTAAAATGGGTGTTGTAATAAACCGCAAAAATGTATCGGTTTTTTTTGGTTATTACACTTTTTGGTAATGGAGGCAGGTATTAATTGGCTAGTTAGTGTTAGAAAGCTTTAGAATTGGTATGTAAAAAATTGCTTTCTGAAGCACAAAGTTAGCAAATAATAATATTTTTTCTCCATTGTACCATAAAAAAATACTATAACTTTTCCAATTGCTCTTTCAGCAATCGTTTATAATCGTTTTTTTGATATTGTTTTTGCACGGCTGCTCGCTTGCTCAATTCCTGGTCAAGCTGCTGCAAGATATGATTGATTAGGGGTTCTTTTTCGATGGAGATGCCTACATAAGCTTTGTATTCATCAAATTTTCCATCAGAGGTTTCTTCGCAAAATAAGTCCATATTATTTAGCACCGTAATCGATTCTATCCAAAAACTATTGGTTTCTAAAATGCTTTTGGAGATGCTACTGGCATATTTTTTATTAGTCCGTAAAATAGCTTTTTGAATAGCTTGTGCTAATTTAGCTTGTCCGCCTAGAATTGCTTTTTCGTTAGCCGTGCTTTCGTTGGGGCTGGTATCGCTGTAACTCATCCGTATAAAACGAGCATCGGATGCGGTTTTACAAGGGCGTGGTTTTTTAGGTTTTAATTTTATTTTGGGTTGCGTTTTAGGTTTTGCGGGGGGCGCATTAGTAACCGTTGTATTGGTACTTTTATTAGCACTCGTTGTCTTGTTAATGCTCGAACTCGATGTTGACTTAGGAGCGTTTTCTGTTTTTAGTGGCGTTTTACTGGCAACTATCTTCTGCTTGTTTGTACCAACATTTGTATTGCCTGTTGTATTAGGAGGTGTATTGTTAGAATTAGGAATTGAAGGAGAAGGCGCTGCTTTAGGTAGCTGCGATGTTACTGCCTGGTTGTTATTTTTTGTGCTAGTGCTAGTACTTGTATTATTACTATCGTTTTGGCAGGCATTGCACATCCATAAACAAATAATAAAAAGTATGCATTTGAACAGTTGTGTAGTTATTGTGTTCATCGAGAAAGGGGTGATTTGGTTGTGTGATGTTTTGTTAGACTAGCAATTGATGGAAGGGTTTAAAATATAGTAAGAATATTTTTTTTAGGATAAATATTACTACTTGGTTTGGTTATTTTTAAGTGTGGTATACTAAACACATTGGGCTTTGGCAAATTTAGAATTAGTTGTTTCGGATTAAAAATTTGCTAGTTCTAAGACATTTGGGGGCCAAATTTCAATTATGGAAACCACAGGCTTCAGTACCGCTACGCTCCAGTCTGGAGACTGGACCTGGCGTTCCTTTTTTTTATAAAAAAGGAACGTAGGGTCAAGCGTGCCGCTTGAGCCAAACACATCTCTAAAAAATCAACCGAAACAAAATTACCCAAGACAGGAAATTTTGTTTCGGCTAAAGTTTTTCTAAATTTATTTTAGTAGGTAGATAGGTATATTTTTCGTTTTTATTTTGTCTTCTGCTTCATTTTTAGAATTCGTAATAGTTGGTTTTTGTTTTTGTGTTTCCCCTTTAACCTCCTTAACTATAGAAGGAACTCTTTGCTGAATGTAATTAAATAATTCTTCTACAGTAATAACACGGTCTCCATTTTGGTCTACTTTTATTGTAGTATTATTTTTTCCTTCCTTTCCAAATGCTTCTAAAATTGCTTGAGTAAAAGCTCCGTTTTCCCATTGCTTATCCTCGTAAGAAATTTGTCCGCTGCTACTAGAGTTAATGGTTATAATATCTTTATGACTATTCATTAAATCCCAAACATATCTATTTACATCCTCAACAGTACCTTTACCGCCACCGCCAGGACTAGTCGGGTCATTTCTACAAGCATCAATAAATAGTAAGCGGTGACACTTAACTGGTTCTAAAATATCATAAATATCTTGGTAAGAAATAGAGCTAACCTTCCAAAGATTTTCATGAGAACTATAGCCGTATCCTTGCAAATAGGTTTTATCTCCTCTCATAAAACCATGAGAAGATATATATACTAAAACAACATCTTTTTTCATTATTTTTTTCCCAATGTATTTTACTCCTATATCCAC
>JAHDBT010000451.1 GCA_020630215.1 Bacteroidota bacterium | reverse complement strand
TTGAAAAATATAATTAAATTTCTTGGTGGACTTTATTTTTTTCATTTCACTAAGCAGTCTGTCAATTTTATGTTGACAGACCACTTGAGTATAAAAAGGTTGTTATTCTGTAGGATTCATTACTTTGCCTACAAATAAAATGGTATTGCTTACGTTTTCTCTGATTACAAAAATAAACGGGCGATTTAAGGTAACCATTTGTGGGATATCGCTGGTATTAAATACTATTTCTACTACCGTAGCTGCTGCTGCCTCTGTACCTTCTTCATTTACATCTATAAAAGATTGGTGTATTACCCTACTAATAGATAGGTTGCTAGGCGAAGTTCCTAGATTTGAAAAATCGGCCATCCAAGGGTCGAAGGGAAGTTCCATGCCCATAGCCTGCAAAGTAGCCTTTAGTTCTTCTTTGTATTCTAAACTAAAGCGAGGCATATTTAAGGTAAGGCTAGGCGCAACTTCTAGTTCTTGCAAGCAGGTTTTCCAACTGTCGTTATCGAGTGTAGCCATTACTTCCTCTACCGTTTTATTAGCTTGTGGCAACAATACGGTCATCGAAAAAACAGCGTCGCCGTATGCTAAATCTACTGCCTGAAAATGTTCGTTGGCATAGTAGGGTAGGTCTGCTACCATGTGCATCATATCGCAGGTTGTGGTGCTGCCATCTGCTAGGTTAAAATCGGCAGGTTGGGTATCTTCCAACTCAAAGGCGTATTTCCAACTTGCGTTAAAATAAATGGCATTTACTAAATACATAATGGCATTTGGCGGAATTTCATCTAGCATATCTTGAATTTTTCCTTCGGTTGCGTCTTCAATCCAGCCATTTATAATAGCTAAAGAGGCAGGGTCTTGGAAATTTAGCTCTGCTACCTCGCTGTTAAAATATTCGCTGGCGGTTGCTAAAAATTCTTGGTTTGGTTCAAAATTAAATTCATTGTACCAAATAGAGTTGGCTAAATTCATCACCACATTTTCGTCGAGTGCTGGCAAACGAGCCAGCAATCCTTGGTAGGCTTCGTTGATATTGTCCATATCCAACTCATTTTTTTCTAGCACACTACGCATCTCGTCTTGTGTATCGCCAACGGCTCCGTTCATCGTCATACCTAAAGCCATTGCTACGCTAAATGGCGAGGCAAAAAGGTTCTCTTCAGGATCGCTTTCGTGTAGTTGTTGCATCATTTTAAAGCCAAAGGTATTATCGGCTTCTGTTACTGCTAATTGGTTTGCTGCCCACTCAAGAGGAGTGGAACCTTCTGGTACTAAAGGAAAATCTTCGCTGTTGCATTGCACCATTAATAGGGCGATAAGGAATAAGGAAATTAAACTGATTTTTTTCATGTTAATGATTGCTTTATAGGTTAATAGGTGACGTTTTTTGTAGAAACTTATGACCAATTCTAAATGATACCTCCTTGCGTTAGCAGGAAAAAATCAAAATTCGCATTTCAAAATTCTAAATGATACCTTCTTACGTTAGCAGGAAAAAATCAAAATTCAAACCTCAATAATGATATTCTATGCTTGTATCGTTAAACAATAAATTAAGGATGGTAATAGAATCACCAGGTACTTGTAATGACGTGAGATCGAAGGCAGCGGTTTGGTCCATAAAGGCATCACAAGGGTCGTCGGGGTCATGGTGAAAGAGCATAACGTTGGCTTGTACAGGGTAACTTTCAATAACGGCTCCTTGGGAGTGTAGTTCTAAGGAGTGTTCGGCACAGCCGCCAGAAAAATGGGCAGTTAAGATAAGGCAATCGCCCCAAATAGCTATATCGGTGACATCATAGGGATCTCCTGCATCTAGTGGGTCTGATATGCTTACATGCATGGGCGTACATTCTAGGGTGGGATTGCCTTCGTTATCGCAGGCGGTTAAACAAGAAAGCGCTAGGCTCAAAAAAATACTGGTGAATATTAAAATATTTTGTTTCATGATGGATTGATTTTTTGGAGTTTTATAGTTGATGAATCAGGCTTTTAGGGAATTGGCAAGTTGAAGGTTTGAAACCTATTGGGTTTAGTGAATGAGAAAAAATAAACTCCACCACTTTGATTATTCTTTTTTCCAATTCGGCGTTGTAAATGCTCGTAATAGCTCGCTATTACTGCGCTTATTTTATCCGCAAGCGGTTCTCTACACTTAAATATCCAAAAGGATATTTATTTTACTGCGTAAAAACCGTTCGTTCATACCTTGAAAAAAACAATCGCACATCTTGGTGGAGTTTATTTTTTTCATTTCACTTAAGCGAATGACTTTCCCTGCTAGGCTTTGGAACTTATTTTTTAATCAACAACTTACCCGATTTTGCCAAGCCTTTATCCGTTGTAATTCTATAAAAGTAGATGCCACCTAAACGATTTTCTGCTAGGCTAAAAGGCACATTATTGCGAATAGGGATTTGCATAATGGCTTGCCCTAAGAGGTTGTATAGTTGGAAATGAAGGGTTTCAAAATCATGTATATTAGGATGTTGCCATTCCATTATTAAGGTATTATTTCCTTGTAATGGATTAGGGTATAAGTTGGCAATTCCATCCTGATGCCTATTTCTATCGGGAATAATATTTATGGTGCTATCTAAAAAAAAGTTTTCGCCAATGGTGTTAAAAGTCGTTTCGGTAATGAGCGAATCGGTAAAGCTAAATTGAATGATGGCGGTATTTTGAATAACCGTACCAAGAGGATTTTCAACGATTTGTGGCACTTTAAATTTAAAAAATGCATGGCTGTTTACTTCCTCCTCATTGCTATCGGGCAGTAGTATTTGGTCGAAACGCCATTCTAAAATACGTCCTTGTTTTACCGCAAACTCATATGGGTGACTACTAGCACCTAGTTCTATTTTTGAAATGTCTAAATGTGGCGAAAGTGTATCTCTTACTACCACATCGTATAAGAGTTCGCCCGTTGTATTTTGGAAATAAATTTTATATTCGAGAGGGTCGGTAGCATTTATATAATTCTCTTCCCATACGCCTGCTGGCACCACCGAATTATTGCGCCAATAGGCTTGCGTAGGTCCTACACTTAATTGGCAATCAATAGATATATTAGGAGGTATATCATCTTCTAAAACACTTACCGCCTCATCATTATATTGAGGGGTGTTTTCTTGATTAAAGCCACAATTTTCTACTAGTACTCTAGGATCGTAGCTTGGTAAACCTTCAACAGGAAACTGCTGTGCCTCTAAGCGTATTATACGAGCATCCAATGATTGATAATTAATGGTTAGCGTGCTATCTATAGCTAATTTAAATTTGCTAATATCTACAATTACATGGTCTTCATAAATGCGATACTCTAGCGAGTCGGGCATATTGTCTGAACCAATATTTTTTATTTTAAATTCAATAAACTCACCTTCTGCTGTATCTGTAATGCATTTTGCCGATAGGTCAACAAATGGAATTTCAAATAAATCGCTTGTATTAACACTGAATGAATCATTAGATAGGCATACGGGGTTACCCGTTATTTCTGCTTCTACACAATGATGACGACTGCCTGGTATAATATCACAAGATAAGGCAATGCCTAAATCAAAGGTTATGCAAGTGTCTGCGGCTAAATTGCCAATTATATACTCATATAAATTTGGAACACTGTCTACTTCCGTTGTTGTCGCACTTGTTGGAAGAGACATCGCCTCATCTAGCGTTAAAGCGAGCTTTACATCAAATGCAGGAAGCGTACCTCGGTTGCAGTACGTAATGGAGTAATTGTTGTTTTCGCATGGACGTAAAATAGGGGAAGATAGATCGACGGTTAAATAAGGGCAGGGCTCGCCTTGGGCAACAGGTATATCAATATTTGCATCGCTATCAATGGAATTGGTGACAATGGTTGAGCAGTTATTTGTATAATTTGAATTAGGCATAATCGCTTCCAAAATATACGCACTGCCTACCTGCCCGTTAAACGTATACTGCCCGTTTGCATCCGCACTTACATAATCGGCTACTCCCGAAATTACATCTTCTATTTTTACCAGCAAATTAGGAGCAGGCACATCCAGGCTATCTTGCACGCAGTTTGTGTTTTCATCAATAAACACTTGCCCCGAAATAGTAATTTGTGCTTGTAGTTGCATGGTAAAACCGCTGCATAAAAAGCAGCAGCCTACAATAAAAGCGATAATATATGGATTGATTTTTTTCATGGTTTTTAGGTTTCAATATATGCCGCAATATATCACCCCAAAAGGCTCAATTGCATCCTTCTTTTACAAAGATGCAACATAATGCCTAGGTCGCAAATAACATTTTGGGCAATTTGTTAGTTATTAGCTGGCGCATTTGAAATTGTAAGTAATTGATAATTAGCTATTTAAAAACACGGTTTGTTTATTAAAAAGGATTTAATTATCTTAGAGAATCGTTTACCTACTAGTAAAATAAGGACTTGTTTTGCTAGGCAATAAAAGTTTTGGCTTTTTTTAATGGAAAAGAAAGGAAAACGATTTAAATACATGCTAACCAAATGGTGAAGTGAAACGGAACCATTGAAATGCCAAATCCTAAAACCAACTACCAATTCATGAACGACAGTAAATTAATCAGCCTTTACCAAACCTTTCACCCAGAAGATTGGAAACCGTTGCATAAGTTTATCCATTCGCCCTTTGTTAACGAAAGCAAAGAAATACAAAAACTGTTTAGTTATTTGCAAAAGCAACTGCCTAAAAACAAACCGCCCTTACTAAAAAAAACAAGCGTGTTTGCCGCTATTTATGGCAAACAAACGAGCTATAACGATGTAAAAATTAGGCAACTTATGTACCGCCTTTTATGCCTTACTGAAGATTACCTTTTGCACCAACGCCAACAGCAAAACAAGCTGCAACGCCAAATAGACCTTGCTACCATTTACGCACAACGCAACCTTAAAAAACATTTTGATGCCTGTATAAGAAATGCCCATAAACTGCAAACAAGCGATGCCCATAAAAATAGTGATTTCTATTATCAGCAATACCGCCTAGAACGGGTGCAAAGCCAATTTTTAGAGCAACAACAAGATCGCAAAAAAGAACCGAACTTGCAACAAGTAGTAGATGCCTTAGACCATTTCTATTTGATTAGCAAGTTTAAACACAGTTGCGCTATTTACAATTACAAAAACCTGTTTAAAGTAGATTACCAAGTGCCGCTACTAGAAGAAAGCCTAGCATATGTAGCACAACACACCTGGGAAGAACTGCCTGCATTACAATTATACCACCACTCTTTACTTGCCTTAAAAGATACCGAAAACGAAGCGCATTTTTACCAACTAAAACAATTGCTTAACACGCATTACCAAGTACTGCCCAAAAACGAAATTCGGGATTTATACTCGGTGGCCATTAACTATTGCATTAAACAATTAAACAGCGGCAACAGCCATTTTATTAAAGAGGTATTTGATTTATACAAGCACGCCCTAGCCAAAGAAGTGCTGCTAGACGACGACCATTTATCGCCGTGGACCTACGTAAATATTGTTTCGATTGGATTAAATTTGAAGGAGTATGATTGGGTTAACGATTTTATTCACACCTACAAAAATGCCCTGCCCCCCAAATACCAAGAAGGACATTTTGCCTTTAGCCTAGCCAAATTAAACTATATACAAGAAAAATACCCCAAAGTAGTACAACTCCTACACCAAGCCGAATTCGACGATGTTTTTCTGCACCTCTCTAGTCGCACCTTACTCATACAAACCTACTACGAACTAGAAGAATGGGAAGTGCTAGACTCGCTGCTCGACAGTTTTAAAATTTACCTACTCCGCAAAAAAGGCATCGGCTACCACAAAGACAATTACCTAAATGCCGTACGTTTTACCAAACGGGTAATACACCTAAATCCCTACGATAAAACCAAACGTGCTAAATTAAAAACACAAATTGAAGACACTAAAATGGTGGCGAATAAGAAGTGGTTGTTGAGGCTTTTGGAAGGAATGGGATAAGAGGGAGGGATTTAGAATTTAGGATTGAAAATTTAGGATTTAAGAATTTTTTTCTGCTGGCGGTGGAGGTTTGATATTTGATTTTTGAAATGTGATATTTGATTTTTTTCCTGCTACCGATTGAAAATTTTGTGCCGTAGGTACAACCCGTTTATAGAACAACGAACAGGAAACAACCTAGCGCCGTAGGTGCGACC
>JAHDBT010000450.1:2724-6192 GCA_020630215.1 Bacteroidota bacterium | reverse complement strand
GAAGGTGGTACTTCATCAAAAAGATACATACCGCCACCCATTGTGGTAGTTGTTCCAATTAAGTTACCCGCTGAGTCAAAGAGGTTTACCGTAGCTCCATCAATACCTGATTCTGCTCCATCTTGTACACCATCGCCATTTGTATCTTCCCATACGTAATCGCCTATATCGGCAGAAATACATGCGGTAACGGTAAGATCTAAATTGTATTCATAAGTACATTCAGCTCCTGTATTACCTATATTTTCTTGTGTGTATAAATCAATAGAAAAAGAGCCATTAGTACCAGGAGTTGCAATGGTAGGAATAATAGTTACTGTTTGAACAATTGTAGTAATACCTGTAGTTGCATCAGGTGTAACAGTAGGTAAGCCCCATGCCGCTTGAAAATCGCCACTTATTACAGGAGCAGCCGTAAGCTCTATACCATTAATTGTTGCTTCCATTCTATCGGCAACACCATCAGCAGCTTCTTCACCTGGAGGATAAATACCCACCCAGTTAGGAATTTCAACAGTAATAGTAGTTGTTATTGAACCACCACAAGAAGATATAGTTTCTACATCTGAGAAAGCATCATTTTCGTGAGCAATGATATCATAGTTTTGTGTGGTGGTGGTAATTGTAGTAGGCGTTGCAGCAGTATTACTAATTACCGAACTTACATTACCAGCGGGTAAATTGTTAGGCAAACCAGGAGTTGGGCTGTTATCTTCTACTAATGTAGAAGCAATATCGCCATCTGTAGAAAGTGCAATTGAAGTAGAACAACTAGTTGGAGCAGAAGCATAATTTGCTACTAAGGGGTCATTATAGAACCCTTGTATAGTTAAAGCACTAACAGCAGGAGAGGCACCACCTGTCCAGTCAACACATCCTGCAGGAATTGTTAGTCCATGATCTGATGTTGCAGCATCAAAAGTTGCTTCTGGGCCTTGTGTCATCCCACTCACTAATGCTCCTGTTTCGTCTAGTAAAAACACCCCATTTGAACTACCATTATTTAAGCCATAAGAGCTATTATACGCTCCTGCTGCTCCATCAAAATCATAAAAATTAGAACCAGCAGGCAAGTTCACATCAATACCAGGAAAATCGCATGTAGCACAAGCAATGCTTGATGAGCTTGCTACCAATAAATATTCTCCAGCAGGAAGTATTGTTCCAGAATCGAAGGTTATAGCCCCTCCATTGTCATCAGTAATGATTGTGTAACAACCAATATCACAATCAGCAAGCCCTGCACAGTATAATTCCACAAATTCCCCAGAAGATTCATTCTGTCCAGGGTCTGCTTCATACTCGTTAATTACGACTTGCCCATTCACATAATTAGTACCCCCAAACAAAGCGAGTAGTACCAATGCGAGTAATAAATTTCTCATAATAATTAAATATTTTTTTAATAAACATTGCAAATTAAATAGTTTGTTTTTTAGCATTTTATAAAATTGCTATTAATTTTGGAACATGCCACTAGAAGCATTACAAGCTGGTGCAACTATAGGAGGAGGATTACAACCAGCAGGTGCCGTTAAACCAGCAGTAGTTGCTTCGGCTTCGGTGTAACATAACACGGTTATATTATCAAATGTGATTTGCTCGGCTGCTGCCCAGTTTGACATTACAATATTTAAGGTGAGGTTAGTAGGATCGTTACCAGGAATTAAATCACCATTTGCATCGTAAGGGCTTGCACAGGAAGGAGCGGAGGTTGTATTTCCTGTAGCAGGAACACTACAATCAACCCCTAGTAGCATAACTGCATCAGCATTAGCACCCAAGTCAAGTTCAGCGTACAAATAATCCCAGCAAGTATTACAGTCACCCGAAGTTGCATCAGCGGGCAATCCCGAACAAGTTCCACAGTCGCTTGCACATTCTGCTTCTCCTACTCCATCTCCTCCATCATATTCTGTTGCGTTATAATCAAAAGAATAGGTTACTAAATAGCAACCTGTAGCATCTATTCCTGTAGCAGAAAATGTTGCAGGTCCATTGGTATCATTGCCTTGGAATCCACCACTGGCTACAACTTCAAAAACATCGCCAGTCAAACATCCAGGACAAGAGCTTGTCCATGCAAGCCCTTCGGCACTAGTTCCTGATGTAGCTCCAGCTACCTCATCAAAAGCTTCCGAAAATAAAGTAGTTTGCCCATGCAGGCTTAAAGCACTAAAAGCACCTACCAAGAGGGTAATTAATAATAATTTAAAATTACTCATTTAAAATTGTTTAATTGTTTTAAAATTACACTTACAGATAAAAATTTTTTTTGTTTATTTCTGCAAAATTAAAACTACCTAATAAAACATTTACCATTAACTAGCAAACATAACATTTTGATAATAAAGGTTTTAAAATTTAGCTTATAAGCTTGCCATTACGAATACACCTTCTTTTGTTTGCGAAGAAGCATCGTTGAAATAAAAATACGTGCATAACAATCTCGTTGAGGAAAGGTTTTTGTTTAAATCAAAAAGTTAAGGCTACTAAAGGTTGAGTGCAATTAGATTAGTAGATTTTTAAATAAAAAGAGTGAGGAGTGAAAAGTGATAAAAGTGAATATTTTTGAGATAGGGATATAAAAACAAATGGCGTAAGCTTTACCAAAGGTAAGTCTTACGCCATTTTTTAAAATTTAATTTTGAGGAAAGTTTCCTGAATTAGCATTACATACGCCGCCACAATTAAAGTTAACGGTTGTTGTAAAACCATTACAAGTAGCAGGTCTGTTAGGGTCTGAGTCGGTTAGCGTATAGGTAACCGTTCCTGTTTCGGTAGGTGAGGCAGCCGGGCATTGATAAGTTGTACCCGTATCGCCATCTGTATAACCTCCTGCGGCATCTACTGTTACAGCAATGCTATAAGAGGCATCAAAACCACAATCGTCAGAAATTTCTACCATACAATCATTATTAATAATGGTTGGTGTAGGTAATGTTGCTGGGTATACATTTACGGTAATTGTTCCTGCATCGGAAGTGCTACTATCGTCGCTACAAGTAGCGCGAGCATATAAGGTTACTGGCGAACTTGAGCAACCATTTCCAGCCGCTGGATAAGCAATTGCGGTACCTGCTGCATAAGGCATGGTATAAGCAGCATCCATAAACCACTCAATGGTAAATACGGAACCATCACCACTATAAGCAATAGCACCTTCGGCTGTTAGTAAATCAGCAGCATCGCCATCACAAGTATATTGTACCTCTGCGGCAGGTGTATCTACGGTTTGTGAACAAACAGCAGCAGCACAAGTAAATGGTACCATCATGGTAGCGGCCACATTACAGGCAGCAGGACGATTAATATCAGCGTCTGTTACTGTAAAAGTAATTGTACCTTCTTCGCCAGCAGCAGCAGTTAAAGAAACCCCTGTACCAGTATCAGCATCTGTTAAACCTCCAGCAACATCTGTAGTTAAGGCTACACTATAAGCAGCACCAAATCCACAATCGTCAGAAA
>JAHDBT010000450.1:0-2624 GCA_020630215.1 Bacteroidota bacterium | reverse complement strand
ACATCTGTAGTTAAGGCTACACTATAAGCAGCACCAAATCCACAATCGTCAGAAACTTGGATGGTGCATAAATCGCTTAGTACAGTAGGTGCTGCTATTGTTGCAGGGTACACATTTACGGTTGTTGTACCAGCATCTGAGGTGCTGCTATCTTCACTACAAGTAGCACGTGCATATAAGGTTACTGGTGAACTTGTGCAACCATTTCCAGCCGCTGGATAAGCAATTGCGGTACCTGCTGCATAAGGCATGGTATAAGCAGCATCCATAAACCACTCAATGGTAAATACGGAACCATCACCACTATAAGCAATAGCACCTTCGGCTGTTAGTAAATCAGCAGCATCGCCATCACAAGTATATTGTACCTCTGCGGCAGGTGTATCTACGGTTTGTGAACAAACAGCAGCAGCACAAGTAAATGGTACCATCATGGTAGCGGCCACATTACAGGCAGCAGGACGATTAATATCAGCGTCTGTTACTGTAAAAGTAATTGTACCTTCTTCGCCAGCAGCAGCAGTTAAAGAAACCCCTGTACCAGTATCAGCATCTGTTAAACCTCCAGCAACATCTGTAGTTAAGGCTACACTATAAGCAGCACCAAATCCACAATCGTCAGAAATTTCGATAGTACATGCATCGGTTACGACGGTAGGTGTTGCAATTAATGCAGGGTAAACATTTACTGTAGTTGTACCTGCATCAGATACAGAACCATCTTCGCTACAAGTAGCACGAGCATATATTGTTACTGGTGAACTTGTACAGCCATCTCCAGCCACTGGATAAGCAATAACATCGCCAGTTACATAAGGCATGGTGTAAGCAGCATCTAAGAACCACTCTATGGTAAATACAGAGCCGTCGCCACTATAGCCTATTAATACGCCTGGGGTTAATAAGTCGGCAGCAGCACCATCACATGCATATTGTGGATAATTCACGGGAGTGGTAACTGTTTGTGAACAAACACAATTACCTAATTCGCCAGGATAAGGTGTAGCGGCACCGTCATTAGTTATTGCAGGGTCTAAAGCATTAGGTCCACTGTAAGTCCATTGAGCAGGGTCAAAAGTAGCATTAGGTATCATATCTGCGGCATAAGCCCATCCGTCTGTATATTCCCAAGCTGTACCTACGCCATCCACGGCAGAGTCGCCAAAAGCATCTGTTAAAGCACCGTCGCAATATAATAATACAGCATCGTTGCCATTATTATTGGTTACAGAAGTGGTAATATAATCAGGAGCTGTACAGAAAAAGTTCCCAAATTCTACATCTTCAGAAGCTACCCAAACACATTCTCCAGCTAGTAATCCATCAGCAGGAAAAGTATACTCTGCTGCACCACCAGAACCACCGCCATTACTTACATTTTCTAATCCAAAAATGCTTAAATCAGTAATATCTGCATTGGCACATAATTGAATTCCTTTAGGTGTACCACCTGCTAGGTTTCCGTCAACAACCCCTGCAATATATAAATTACCGCATTCACTTGGGCAAGCAGGAACATTTACCATAACAGGTGTACCACCACTACAAGTATTATCCGTATTATCCCAAACATCTACCATTAAAGCAGTGGCAGTAGTTGGTCCTGCTACGGTAACATTAAAACAAATATTACCATCAGCTTGACCTGTTAAAGCATCTAATACCGCATTTCCATTTCCTGTATCAATTAAGTCATAATCGCCACTTCCGTTTGCTACATCTGCGCATACTTGATACAAAGCGTTATCGCCACTACAAGCAACAGCAGCTACTACAACATTTATAATATTACAAGTAACAATTGGACATACTGGAATGGTTACAGCAACAGGAGTACCGCCTATACAAGTGTTTTCCATATTGTCCCAAACATCCACCATTATAGTACCTGCGGTTGTAGGGCCTAGTAGTATACCGTTAATACAAACCTCGTCGCCTGCGGTAGCAGCGTCTGTTCCCGTTGCTGCGCCTGCAATAGTACCTAAAACGGCATTAGCGTTTCCAGTATCAATGATATCATAACTGCCACTTCCATTTTCTACATCAAAACAGATGGTGAAAGTTGCATCATTCACATTACAAGCATTATCGGCTGTTACAGCTACATTGCTAATGCCACATACACATACAGTTGTTTCGCCAGGGTAGGCGTTCAAGTTTGTTGGGTTTTCATTGGTTAATTCTCCATCTAAGGCATTAATTCCGCTAAGTGTCCATTCAGCTAAATCAAAACTTGTGCTAGGTACTGCATCGGCAGCGTGTGCCCAACCATCAGTATATTCCCAAGTTTGTCCAGTTCCATCTACCCCTACAACACCAAATACATCAGAGATAGCACCATTACAATACAAAATCATGGCATCATCGCCATTAATACCAGCTGCTCCACTAGTATAATCAGGTGCTTTACAAAAATAGTTTGTAAAGCCTGTTGCTTCAGAAGCTACCCATACACATTCGCCAGCAGCTAAAGCATCGGCAGGAAAGGTAAATTCGGCACCGTTAGCAGGAGCACCATTAGTCCCTGATTCTATTCCATAAACACTTAAATCAGGAATCGCATTAACGGCACAAACTTGGATGCCTTTGGGTGTACCGCCTCCTAGAGGTCCATCAATAACCCC
>JAHDBT010000449.1 GCA_020630215.1 Bacteroidota bacterium | reverse complement strand
CTAGGAACAGGACGCAAAATCTTGCTAGAAGGAGGAGATTTGTTTTTTTCATGAAGCGTAATTTAGCTTGTTAATATGGTTAATTATGGACTAATACAAAGGTGCAATTTAATTTTATATTGTTGCAACTGATTTTTTTACCGTTACTAAATATTCAACATTCCTTCCAATACAATTTGTGCATTGCTGCGTACTTCGAGGCTATTGTTATCCAATATTTTTAACAGTAAAAAACCACCCCGTTTAGATAATTGGTAAGCCGATAATTCTTGTTTATTTAATTTGTCGCCCCAATATTTTGCTAAAACGGAATGAACCGAACCTGTAACAGGATCTTCATTAATGCCAAGCCACGGACAAAAACAACGGGAGTAAAAATCGTAGGCTTCCTCTTCCGACTTAGTGGTAACAACAACCTCTTTAACCGTATTGGAACTCGCTAAAGCTTTAGGGAAATTAGGCGAAATATTTAATAGTGTTTGTTTGTCTTTCACCTCTACCAAAAGCATCGCTAATTCGGAGGCATACTTAGTAGCAATTGGATGAGTTATGCCAAAGGATGCTAGGAGTTCATCGCTAGGAGTGTAGGCTACTGGTTGGTAAATCGGAAATTGCATTTTTAGATATTCGGCTTCCTTGTTGGCGGTAATTTTTAATTGTGTTCGGGTGGTGAATTCCACCTTGTCTTTACCCAATTTATCTAATACCAATTTGGCAGACGCTAGGGTCGCATGTCCACAAAAATCTATTTCTACGGTTGGGGTAAAATACCGAATGTTATATTGTTCTCCGCTTGTTGTTTGCTGTAAAAATGCCGTTTCCGATAAATTTAATTCGCTGGCTATGGATTGCATAATACTTTCCGTTATAGGTGCATCAAGCAAACAAACACCTGCGGGATTTCCTTTAAAAGCTTCGTTGGTGAAGGCATCAATAATAAATGTTTTTATTTGCATGGTGTTTTTTGATAGGTTAAAAGTTATTGGTTTTTGGTTAAAAGTTACCGTATCGTATTTCGTCACTTCTTTATTAAATATTAAAAAAAATAATTTAAAATAACCAGTATCCTTTTTTAATCTATATAAATTCTAAAATAGCATTATTAACCGCTTCTGCTTGTTCTTCGTGCGGAAGTAAAGCGGCATTTTTAATAATTTTAAATTCGCATTTAGTGTTAAATTGCCCTAGCATATTTTTAGCTATAGCAAGCGGAAAAGTTCGATCCTTTTCTCCCCAAATAAATAAAACATTGGCTTTTATTTTTTGGTGATTGGTTTCAAATTCGTCAATTACCTTCCAATCAATTCCTTTTAAATACTTAAATGCGCCAATTATTTTTCTTTTAGAATTAGTTACTGGGTCAAGGTAAGGTCCTAAATTATTTTTATTCTCAAACATGGTTTTATCCGTATAGGCTTCTTTAAAACCCATCGGCGATTTTACAAACCATTTTTGTCGCAAGGCTATTTGTATAAAAAATGGTACTAGTGGAAGTAATCCGACTTGTTGGTAAAAGGGAATCCACGGAGGGCGGTGATTGGGAATTTCAGTATTAAATAATACTAAGTTGTCAATTTTTTCGGGTGCTTCAATAGCCATTACCCTGGCAACCGTAGCTCCCGAATTATGGGCAATTAACGTACATTTGTTAATGCCTTTTTTCGCCAATAATTGAAGCACATACCTTGCTTGCGCCGAACTTTTAAAATCGGTGTTTGCCGACCAATCACTATCGCCAAGTCCTGGTAAATCCAAAATGCTACAGCTGTATTTTGCTGATAGTCTGGGAATTAACTTCCGCCAAGTATACCCATGCGTTGGAAACCCATGAATAAATACTAAATCCTCTCCTGTACCCACTTGTCGAAATCCGATGCTAACATCTTCGATTTTTATTTTTTGCAGCGGGATATTTTGATAGGTTTTTATTGATTGCATTTTTTGTTGTTTATGCGATTAAATAAACTGAAGTTCGTTCTATCCTCAGTAATAATTCATTGACATTAAAAGCTTAAAATGCCCCAATAAGCGTTAAGTTTTTACTAGTAATTGTTCCTTCTTTGTAACAAGTAAACCAATCACTAGCATTAGGAATATTAACCATTTCCTTTTCCGAATTTTTAGCTGCTTGCTCCGATTCCCAATAAACAATATCTGTAAAACTACCATCACTATTATTATGGATTTCCCACTTAATAAATCCAGGTTGTTTTTTCATCCAATCGTTTACAATTTGTTGGGCAATTTTTAATAAATGTTCTTTCGATACATTTTCTGCTAATTCGTAACTAATAATATCTTTGTACATAAGTTTTGTTTTTTGTGTTTGTTTTTTGAGAAAAAAAATATTATTTAAATGATTATAAAGGCACTAAAGTATGCGGATAACCTAGTTCCTCAAGTGCTTTTATTAGAGGCCTATAATCCGTCATTAAAGGATGAAAAGTAAGTACCATTTCCTTGCTAATAGGTGTATTGTTTTCTACTTTTAAAATAAAATCCATATCCATTTCTGTATCCGTAAATATATCATCATAGTATTCGCTTAACCATTTTCTATAAGCTTCTAAATCGCCATCCATAAAGCGCAATAAATTTTCCGAACCATCAATAGGCACTTCGATACTGCGTGTTGTTTCTCCTTGTATTATTTCGGTGGTATTACTAGGAAAATCAATATCGCCAATTTGCCAGGCATCGTCGGTAGGTGTTTTCCAAATACAAAAGGTTGTTCCAATTTCGCTTATAGGAGGACTAAAAATAAAAGGACGAAATACTTCGGGTACGCTGTCTACTACGCCTTTGTAAATGTGTTGGGTGTAGGTGTTTTTGGTTCTTAGTTGTTTCTTTTCTTCAAAAGATACTTTAGGGTTTCGCAGCAGTTCCCATTCTTGCGCTGTTAAATTAGAACGCCAATCTGCCATATTACTTTCGTGGTCAAAACCATTAATAATAGCACCTGCTTGGTTAAACAAAATAAACAATCGATCACCTTGTTGGTTGTTTCGCTCAAATACTTCTTTGCCAGCAGCCCAATTAGGATGGTAAGTATATGTTTGAAAATTGCTGGCTCCAGATACAATCGTATCTACCACGCCAATGGTTTTGCAGCGTGCTTTTAATGGATCGATTGCTAGTAGGCTATCTAAATTTCGTGTTGAAAGCATGGTTTTGTAGGTTGTATATTTGTTGCAACTTTGCTGAGGAGGAAATAAATAGTAGCTCATTTCAAACACGAAAAATTACCCACCAGCCAACACCTGTTTTATCGTATTTCTTCCTAGCTGATACATGTGCACTTCATCTGGTCCATCGGCAATTCTAATAGCACGGCCATAAATCCAGAAATTGGCGAGGGGAGTATCTTGGCAAACGCCCATGCCTCCGTGTGCTTGTATGGCACGGTCAACAACCGTGCAAGTCATGTTTGGGACAACAATTTTTATCATGGCAATTAGGTCTTTGGCAGCTTTAACACCAAAGCGGTCAATTTTATCGGCGGCAGAAAGGGTGAGTAGGCGGGCTTGTTCTATTTCGCACCTCGATTTGGCAATTTCTTGGCGGATGCTGCTGTATTGCGATACTTCTTTACCAAAAGTTGTGCGCTCCGATACTCTTTTACACATCAACTGTAAAGCTCTTTCGGCTGCGCCAATTAAACGCATACAATGGTGAATGCGTCCAGGACCTAATCGTCCTTGTGCTATTTGAAAACCGCTGCCTTCGCCTACCAATAAATTACTAGCAGGCACACGCACATTTTCGAGTGCAATTTCGGCATGTCCTTCTGGCGATTCGTAAGCACCGTAGACTTTTAAGGGGCGAATAATTTTAATCCCAGGCGTATTGGCAGGCACAATTATCATACTTTGTTGAGCATGTCTAGGAGCCGTGGGATCGGTTTTACCCATTATAATATACATTTTAGTATACGGATGCATTGCGCCCGACGACCACCATTTATGTCCATTAATTACATATTCCTCCCCATCTCGCACAATCGACGTTTCAATATTTGTGGCATCCGAAGAAGCAACTTGTGGTTCGGTCATTAAAAAGGCCGAGCGAATTTGTCCGTCCATTAAAGGTTGCAGCCATTGCGCTTGTTGTTCGGGTGTGCCGTATTTCGACAATACTTCCATGTTGCCCGTATCAGGTGCCGAACAGTTAAACACTTTCGATGCCCAAACTACTTGTCCCATTAAAGCAGCTAAAGGAGCATATTCTAAATTGCTTAGTCCAGGACTCCAATCGCCATAATTAGGTGGTAAAAACAAATTCCATAAACCTGCTTTTTTAGCCAAAGATTTAAGGCGTTCTATTTCGGGGTAAACCTGCCAGGGGTGTTCGTCGGTAAAATCAAAATAAGCTTTTTCTAGCGGAAAAATATGCTGCTGCATAAAATCGGCTATTTGTGCTTGTAGCTCCTTGGAACGGTCAGTATATTCAAAATTCATATTGTTGATTTGTTTTTAGAGACAGAGAATAAATAAGTGTCCGATTTTGAGGAAATATTTTTTTGCTAGACAAGGCGGCAAAATCCGCATTACGCCTAAGCGTAATAAGGTTTTTTTCAACGCAGTATAGTGCAAAAAGATAAAGTCAAAACGGACAATTATTTCTTTTGCGTCCCTTAATGGAGGTCGAGGCATAAAGTTAATAAAAAAGTTAGCATTACAAATATTGTTTGTAAGTTAGGTGCTAGAAAAAAAAGGAAAAGCTAATCTTTAACGATACCAAGAATTTTTACTACCTTTCCTGTTCATTTAGTTATTATCTTTTTTTTAATTGAAAAGTAGGAGATAGGGGGAAGGAGCTAAATGGTCAATATACTTTCTCCTAATATGCTTTCTACAAAAAAAAGCAACATGTCACAACAAGTACGCAAAGGAGAAGGATTACCTGCCGAAACGCTTAAAGCATTTTTGCAAAAAAAGGAGCTGATACAAGCAGCAACTAGTGAACTAAAAGTAACACAGTTTGCAACAGGTTTTTCCAATCTCACGTATTTATTAGAGATAGAAAACAAGTCGTATGTATTGCGTCGTCCGCCAGTAGGGGCGGTAAAGCGAGGGCATGATATGGGGCGAGAGTTCAAGGTGTTATCGGGATTGAATAAAGGTTTTAGCAAAGCTCCAAAAGTGTATGTGTACACAGACAATGCCGAAACAATTGGTGCGCCATTTTACTTGATGGAATATGTAAATGGCATTATTTTATCGACTAAAGAAGCTCGTAAAAGGGAAGTGTTGGCAACGGAGTTTCCTGTAATAGCCGCTAGTTGGTTAGACACTTTTGTCGAATTACATCAGTTGGATTATGAGGCGGTTGGACTAGGAAATTTAGGACGACCAAAGGGCTATGTAGAACGGCAAATTACCAATTGGGGCAAACAGTATTTAAAAGCGGCTACAGAGGAAATTGCGGAGGCACAGCAGGTAATGCAATGGCTAGAAAACAACCAGCCAAGGGAATACCAACACAGCCTAATTCACAATGATTACAAGTACGACAATGTTGTGTTTGAGGATGATAAGTGGCAAAATATTACCGCCATTTTAGATTGGGAAATGTGTACGCTCGGCGATCCGTTAATGGATTTAGGAACGTCTTTAGCCTATTGGTCGATGCCTAGCGATAGTCCTTTAATTACCCAAGGTTGGCCATCACCTACCACAATGCTAGGCAATCCTAGTAGAACAGAATTGGTGGAGATGTATGCACAAAAAAGTGGGCAACCTATTAATCATTTGGTGTTTTATTACGCCTATGGTTTGTTTAAGGTAGCGGTTATTGTACAACAAATTTACTACCGCTACAGCAAAGGTTTAACAACCGATCCTCGTTTTGCGAACCTAAACCAAGCTACCTGTTTATTTATGATGATGGCTTGGCAAGCAATTCAAAAAAATAAAATTGAAAAGTTGTTTTAACGTTATTACTCACCAATGGTATACAACTGGACATAGGCTTCAATACCAATACGCTCCAGTCTGGAGATTGGAACAGGTGTTCTTTTTTTTGCAAAAGAAAGAACGCAGGGTCAAGCGTGCCGCTTGAGCCAAACGGTATTCAAGCCTATGGCTTGCTAAAATGTATTTTATACCCAACATGATGAATCGTAACGTTTTAACAATAAAAACATTGAGCCGTTTAGTAACGTTTAAAAAATAAATCCGACAATTTGTACGTAGAGGTTTTGTGC
>JAHDBT010000448.1 GCA_020630215.1 Bacteroidota bacterium | reverse complement strand
AATGAACGCAGGGTCAAGCGTGCTGCTTGAGCCAAACGGTATTCAAGCCTTTGGCTTGTTAAATTGCCATTAAATCCAATAAATAAAAAAAATCCCTCCTACTAGTAAAAACTAAATTACTAGTGGAGGGATTTTTTATTTACTCGTATTACCTTCTACCTTCTACAAAAAAAATTAACTGGCAACCGCCTCCAAATATTTACCAATAATGCGGTAAAATTCTTTGGCTTCGTAGGGTTTAGAAATATAGTCGGTCATGCCGGCATTAATAAAACGTTCTCTGTCGCCGGCTTGAGCGTGTGCGGTTAGTGCAATAATAGGAATGTCGTTGCCGCCGTTTTTGGTGCGTATTAATCGGGTGGCTTCAATGCCGTCAATATCGGGCATTTGTATATCCATTAGGATGAGGCTGTAGGTGTCGTTAAACATATCTACGGCATCTTGTCCGTTAGAAGCAATAACGGTTTCGTAGCCTATTTTTTTGAGCATGATGGAAGTAATTTTTTGGTTAATTTCATGGTCTTCGGCTACTAGTACTTTGCCGCCTTTACTTTTAACAATTGTTCCATTTTTACTACCATTGTGTGCTACGCCATTTTTATGGTTCTTGTTGCTATTGTTAACCGCATTTCCATTTAAACTTTGCATCGGAATAATTTGACGCTGCCTTTTAAGGGTAGCTAAAAAGGCTTCTTGTAGTTCGCCAGGCTTAACGGGTTTTACTAAAAATACGCCAACGCCTATCGACTTACATTTAAACAAGGCATCCTTCGAGTTTTTTGCATCTACCGAATTAACCATCATTACCACCGAACTAATTAGTGATAATTGATGCTTAATATGTTCAATTACTTCAATGCCACTTTCTTCGCCTAAGTGCATATCCAATAAAATAATATCGTATTCGGGCGTAGCAGTTGCAATTGATTTTTCTAAAGCTTTTGTTGCGTCTTTTACCGAACTAACAAGCGTAACTTCGCTGCCCATTACGTGCAATAGTTTTTGTAATATATCGGCGTTTTGTTGATTGTCTTCTACTACCAAAACCTTCAAGGCTTTCATTTGGGTATACAGGTGTGTGTACGATGGGTATTTTACTTCGGTATGTTTAAATAATGCATCAAAATAAAAAGTACTTCCTTCGCCTAACTTACTATTTACATGAATATCGCCATGCATCATTTGAATTAAAGATTTGGAAATAGCGAGTCCTAAACCTGTGCCATTGTAACGGCGATTGTAAGACGCTTCCACTTGCGAGAAGGAATCGAACACACTTTCTAGTTTTCCTGCAGGGATGCCGATGCCCGTATCGGTAATAGAAAATTTTAATCGAGTGCTATCGGTTTTATCTGTTGCCACATTTTCTACTAGTAAACTAACTGCGCCTTCTTTGGTAAATTTAAGGGCATTGCCAATCACATTAATTAATACCCTTTTTAGTTTATCCGAGTCGCCAATTAATTGAGTATTCACATCAGGAGCAATATGGTACATTAATTCTATTTGCTTTTCGTGCGACATTACCGCAAACGAATCTACCGTTTTAATAACCACATCCTCCAAGTCAAAATCCGATTCTTTGAGTTCTAATTTACCAGCTTCAATTTTAGAGATGTCTAAAATATCGTTAATTACATGTAGCAGTGAATCGGAAGAAGTTTTAATTAAGGACACATATTTTTGTTGATCCTTGGTGAGGTTGGTATGCATCATAATATCGGCAACGCCCATAATGCCATTCATAGGTGTACGAATTTCGTGGCTCATATTGGCTAAAAATTCGCTTTTGGCAATGTTGGCAGCTTCGGCAGCTTCTTTGGCATTTTTTAATTCTTTTTCCTTGCGTTTACGTTCGCTAATATCGCTGTAAATTCCTAGTAGCCCAACTACTTCACCTGCTTGGTTGTACAAGGGCACTTTGCTAGTAGAATAAAAAACTTCCTTGCCATCTTTCATTTGGGCATGTTCCATTTCTAGGAAGGCTTTTTTATCATTAATTACTTGCCCATCTATTGTTTCGTACCATTCTTTTAATTGAGGATCTTGAATAACATCGGCATCCGTTTTTCCAATTAAATTATCAGGATTAATTTGTGCATCTCTAATAAAATTTTGGTTAAAGCCAGCATATTCTAAATCTTTATTTTTCCAAAAAACCGAATAAGGAATGTGCGTAATTACATTAGATAATAATTTAGCAGTTCGTTTGCGTTCGTCTACCTCTAACACTAATTGTTGGTTGGCTTTTTCAATGGTTTCTTTACTAGTGCGAATGCTGGTAACCATTTTGTTAAAATGATTTTGTATTTCCTTAAATTCATCTTCGTTTTGTAATTGCAATTGATGGTTTAAATCACCACTATCTACTATTTTTAACGACTCGACTACTGTTTTAATAGGTTTGGATAGTATATTCGATATTAAAAAATAAATCAATCCAAAAGCAGCTAATAATAATAAGGATAGCAACAACATGGAATTGCGTGTTTTTGCTACGAGTTTATCAATTCGTTCGCTGGTATATACTACCTGTATGGTACCGAAATAGCGTTTATCTTTTTCGATATTAAGTTGATGGGTAATTTTTTGATGACGGTCATTGAGTTTTGCTTCATCTGTTAAATTGGCAAAAACATTGTTAACCGTTGTATCCTGTACCGCTATTTTAATAATTTCATCATCTTTAAAAAGGGTGTTGCAATTAGCAAGCACGTTTGTACGCTGATGCTTATACAAAGGCTCCGCATTCATGAGCTTTATTTGCTCATTGGTACGTTCAATTTTATCGTTTAATCGTTGCCACTCTGTTGTTTTTACTTGTTGGCTAGAGTAAAACGTAATAATAGGTAACAATATTAAAATTGGTAATAGGGTATAAAATAATATTTTTGTGCGTATCCTCATAGTATTCAGCTTTAAGAAACTAGTAGTATAGAAAAATGGGTTGATGATAAACTTTTTTAGTTTCTAATGAGAAAAATGTTCAGCTTTAAAAGCATAAGGTTTCTTTTATTTCCAATTATGGACTTAAAATAATTTGTGCTCTTTTTTGAGCAATATTTAGTAAATCTTCTGTACTAGTGGTATTGTTTTCGTCAAGTGCTTCTATAATTGTGTTTCGTAATAAGGCTCTTATTTCAGAGTGCTTATTACTGTTAGGCGTATCAACAGCATATTGTAACTGCTCTTGTGCGTCTTTATATTGTGGAGAACTTGCGAGTAGTTGTAATTCTGATTCGTTAGCGGCACCTAGTATTACAGGGGATGCACCTACTTTACTAAAAATTTGCGCCTGCATAGTAGCCGTATAAAACATTTCGATAAATACATTGGCATGCATAATTTCTGTATTGGTAAGTGTGGATGATAAAAACATATTAGCACCACCATAATTAACTACTTGTTTTTCTTGTTTTGGCATCATTCCTACTTCCCAGTTAAAGTTAGCATCATTCATCGTTGTTACCAAACCTTCGGTAGAAAAACAAATAATAGGTAAGCCACCATCCTTAAATTTATTAATGGTTGCGTCCCAGTTGTAGTAAGTATTTAGTAATCCGTTGGCTTTCATTTTGCGCCACATATCAAGTGCCTCAATTACTGCAGGGCTATTAAAAACTAATTGCCCCGATTCGTCAATTAAGCTGCCGCCATAAGATAATACGGTAGCATGAAATATCCAATCGTAAAAATCGCCGCCTAGCTGTAGTGGTTCTTCGTCGTAATCTAAACGGCATAGATGTAAAAACTTTTCCATTTCTTCCCAAGTAGTTGGAATATCTTTTTTGCTAAAGTCTTCCATACCGCAAAGCGAACGGATAATATCCATGTTGTAATAAATAATAGGCATGGAACGACAAACTGGTAAAGCATATAGCAGATTATGTTCATCGTGGCAGCCTTCTAAAAACGAGGGATTTATTTTTTCTATTATTGATTGTGAAATGATGCCGTTAAGTGGTCGGATAAGATTGGCTTTCCGGAGTTCGTCAGTGTGTGCCATATCTGCAATGAGGATGCCTGGATGTTTTTTGGCATGTTGTATTACAGATTCTCCTTGTTCTATGGATTGGATGTTTATTTGTGTGTCGAGATTTGTTAAACTGCGAATAGCATGAAAAATTTCGGGCATTTGCTCACTAGGCATAGTTACCTTGACCTCTACTTTGGTAACGTTTTGCGTGTTTACCAATGTAGCGAACAATAATAACACAAATATTAATAGCGGCTTGTTCAACTTTTTGTTATGTAGCAGGGTTAGTCAAAATAATTAATACTTCATTTAGCCTGCAAGCAGGTAGTTTTAAGTACGTTATTGCCAAAAAATAGTTGCTGTTTTTGTCATCTTTTTTCAATAAAAAATAAAACAGCACTGTTTTTTTGTGAAAACTGGCTATAGAGGAGGTGAACGTTGGTGATTAAATTGCGAAGAAGCAAACAAGAACAACGGATAATTTGTTTTAAAGTTTTACCTTTATAATTCTGCTTTAGGGACGGATACTTATTTATTTTCCGTCTCTTAGTAAGCTATACACACTAAAATCATGCCTAAACAAACAAATTTTTTTACCAAGCATTTAATGGAGTGGACGGCCGCCAATCCAAGACCTTTGCCGTGGAAAGCAACTCAAAATGCCTATCACATTTGGTTATCGGAAATTATATTGCAACAAACACGAGTAGAACAAGGCACGCCTTATTACCACAAGTTTATAAATGCCTATCCGAGTATTACCGATTTAGCCAATGCGCCAGCAGATGAGGTGATGCGCTTGTGGGAGGGATTGGGTTATTATTCGCGCGCTAGAAATTTACATGCCGCCGCTAAATATGTAGCCGATGAATTAAATGGTATTTTTCCTAGTACACATGAGGAGATAAAAAAGTTAAAAGGAGTAGGTCCATACACCGCTGCAGCTATTGCATCGTTTGCCTATAATTTACCCTATTCTGTGGTAGATGGAAATGTATACCGAGTGCTGTCTCGTTTTTTTGGTATTGAAACGCCTATTGATACAACCATAGGAAAAAAGGAATTTGCACAACTTGCACAGGAAGCCTTGCATAAAAAAGACCCCGCTACTTACAACCAAGCCATTATGAATTTTGGTGCGCTGCAATGCAAACCCGCCAATCCTTTGTGCGAAGTGTGTCCGCTACAAAAAAAGTGTGTGGCATTTAAAACCGATAAGATTGGTTTGTTGCCCATTAAAAGCAAAAAAATAAAACGCACCGAACGCTTTTTTAATTACCTACTCATTCAGCCCCTAAAAAAGGAAAACCAAGTTTTTATTAGTAAAAGACTAGCAAAAGATATTTGGCAAAACCTCTATGAATTTCCCTTAATAGAAACTAAAGAGTTATTAACCCAACAAGAATTACTAGCTCATCCTAGCTTTAATTTGCTCATCAACAATACTAGTAAAATTAAACAAGTACAATCGTCAAAATCTTATAAACAACAATTAACCCACCAAAAAATTAATGCCCAGTTCTTTGTTATCACACTTCCTCAAAAATATATAAGTGCAAGCGCAACTAAGCAATGGCAATTAATTACCAAAAAAGAAATGGATAATTATGCTTTTCCTAGAATTGTGAATTCGTTTTTAGAAAACCAACATACTAGTGGAAATAAACAGTTGTTGTTGAATTTGTAATTACTGAAGCTGATACAGCCAAGACCATTTTTTTTAATGTTAAATTATAAGTATTGATTTAAAAATTGTATTTTACCCTTTATGCTTAACCAGATTAAGGTTAATATATTTATAAGTTGATTTAACGTGAAAGCAATTTCATATAGCTGCCTATATTTTTGTGAAAAAATAATTTGTCGGAAATAAGAATAAGCTTTTTACACACGGTACTCAAATAAAATTTCATAAAAAAATATTAAAATGAAATACATCGCTATTATAATTCTTATTTTTTTAGTAACAATATATTTTGCCAAGAAGTAGCATATTTCTACTATGGTAGTAGAGTCAGTAGCATGATTCAGGAAAATGAACATATTTACTGGATTGCAACTGCTACTGGATTGCGAAAATTCAATTCCCTTTCTAATGAGGTAGCACATTTTAATAGACTCAATTCCAATTTTCCAACAAATTACATTATTGATTTAGCTATTGACTCACAGGGTAATTTATGGCTAGCAACTAACCTTGGATTAATTAGGTTCAATGAATCATCTTCGCAAATTTACAATGTAGATAACTC
>JAHDBT010000447.1 GCA_020630215.1 Bacteroidota bacterium | reverse complement strand
GAAAGGAAACAAACTGTTCTGCAACCATGCGTTACAAAACAGTTTGTATTCAGATGTGTGATGAATTATCATCTACACTTTTTACAAGATAATAGTTAATAAGCCAACTACTATTGCGAAAAGTGCTGCACCCTCAATAAGAGCTGCTGCGATAATCATGTTCGCGCGGATGTCGCCTGTTGCTTCTGGTTGACGAGCAATAGCTTCAACAGCACCTTTACCAATTTGACCGATACCTACACCAGCACCTAAAGCTGCTAATCCAGCACCGATACCACCACCAACTGCACCGACATTGCCGGTCATTTGAAGTAACATTGGTAATCCATCTGATAAAAGAAATGGTAAAAAATCCATATCTGAAATATTTTGAATAAAATGAAAAAAGGTTTTTATTTTTAGTGGCCAGTTTTCAGTTTTCAGTAGTCAGTTTTAGTGATTTGTTGACTTGTTTTGGTTACTGGATACGGGCGTTCTACTTTCTACAAAAAACTAGTGAGCTTCGTGTCCTTCTTCGTGGTGGTGTTCTTCGATGGCTTGACCAATGAATACGGCCGACAGAACGGTAAAGATGTATGCTTGTAGTGCTGCTACAAACAACTCTAATGTGTTCATGAATAATAAGAAGAAACCAGAGATAATACTTGTTCCAAAACCGCCTGCGGTTCCTGCAAATTTAGCTCCAATAAAAATTAAGCCTACAAAACTAAGAATGATAATGTGTCCTGCTGTAATGTTGGCAAATAAACGCAACATTAATGCAAACGGCTTAATAAATATAGATAAGAACTCGATAATTATCATAATAGGCTTTACAAAGCCAGGTACTCCTGGTGGGTTGAAGATGTGTCCCCAGTAATTTTTATTTCCTGAAAAAGTGGTAATTAAAAAGGTAAATACCGCTAGTGTAAAGGTTACTGCAATATTACCTGTTGCATTGCCACTTCCTGGAAAAAATGGAACTAAACCAATTAGATTACAAATCCATATAAAAAAGAAAACCGTTAATAAGTAGGGTAAATATCGGCTAGTTTTATCTCCTAAATTAGGCTTTGCAATATCGTCTCTTACAAACTCAATAATAGGTTCAAAGAAAGATTGTTTGCCTGATGGCACTTCTCGTTTTTTGTACGCACGAGCAATAGCAGGGAAGAGCAATAACATAATTAAGGTGGCTAGTATCATGGTAAAAACTACTTTAGTAATAGAGAAGTCGTAAAAACTTCCTGTACCGAGTAAGTTAGCTCCTACCCCTAGCTCGTGTATTTTTCCTTTATGTTTAAGATACGCTCCTTTTTTTGTATGACTGATATGCACTTCCCCCGAAAAATCTTTTGGGAAAGCAGTACCATCCGCAGCATCTTTTACATAGTTTAATACATCATGATCTAACACATAACCTTTATGGGCTTTGTGTCCATGCTCAAAAACATCTGATAAGAAAAAGTTGAATCCTTGTTGAGGCTGGTAAACCATACAAGGTAAAGGGATAGAAAAATTGCCTGCAACATGCCAGTTATTGGCATCCGTGATGTGATGCATTATCATGCCACCAATATCTAAATCGTCTTCTTTATGTCCTGCATGACCCTGATCGTCATGCCCATGCCCTTTTCCATGCTTGGCTTTGGCACTATGACCTTGTGACCGATTATTGTTTGCTGCACGAGGCTTTTGCTTTTTGGCAGAAGTACCATGATTGTGACCGCTGTGGTCGTGACCATGATTATGCCCACTGTGATTATGCCCACTGTGGTCGTGACCATGATTATGCCCACTGTGATTATGACCGCTGTGGTCGTGACCATGATTATGTCCACTGTGATTGTGTCCGCTGTGGTCATGCCCATGATTTTGGGCTATTACAACTGTACTAATAGTAAGGCTTGCGATAAGCATTATTAGCAATGTAATTTGCTTGTAAAATTGTTTCATTTTAACCATCAAAAATATTGTTTTTTGAATTGCGCTGCAAAGGTAGTTATTAATTAGTTTAATTACAAACCTTTTAAATCAATAAAGAGGCGTTTAAATACTTAATTGGCATTTTTGCTCAAAAATCTGTTTTTTGGAGCTATAAATTGGCTAAAATTGACTTTTTGGCTGTTTTTATTTGTTGTTTTATAGGTAATTTAGTCCACAATTACTTACTTAGTGTTCATTTTTTCACATAAAATATTTACTAACTCATTAAATGGTGGCTATTTCACAGATAAAATGCTTGGTTATAATTTGAGAATCCTCCTGTTTATTTGTTTTGTGGCTATTGGTCTGGTGTTTCCTCAAAAAAATAAAAACCCCGAACTGTTGCCAATTCGGGGTTTGTTTATCAATAAAAAGTATATGGAGTAATATGGAATTACTATTCCTTGATTAATTTATGTGTACTTATAGCGGTGCTACTTTCTACAACAATTAAATACATGCCTGATGCAAAACTACTAACATCTATTCGGATGCTTGTCGCACCAATGCTTGTTTCGATAGGCTGCGAAAGGATGAGTTTTCCACTCACGTCTATCACTTGTAAGTTTACAACTTCATCTACAACATTAGCAATAGCTACATCTACAAAACTAATTGCAGGTACTGGAGCAACGGTTATGCTTAAACCGCTTTCGCCTCTTACTAAGCTAATTGTACCAACTTGGGTAGTTGTACCATCAAAATCGGTTTGGCTTAGGCGGTAGTAGTTCAGCCCTGCTACGGCTTCTTTATGCAAGAAGTTATAGTTGGTTCCTGTTGAACTAGTTCCTAATCCTGTTTGCGAATTGATAGCAGTAAAGTTAATACCGTCGGTAGCGTGTGCTAATGTAAAATGGCTGTTGTTGATTTCGGAAGCGGTTACCCATTGTAAGTAATTACCCATTGCTTGTACCTCGCCATCAAAACTAATTATTTCTACTGGTAAGGTCGTACAAGGTTCTGGTGCTTCTACTACACTAAAGATACAACCATTGGCATCTAGTATTTCAAAACTGTAAGCAGCTCCGTTTGCAAACGGCCCTAACTCTAATTGCCCTGATTCGCTTACTAAGTCGCCAATAGTATAAGGCATCTCGCCACCTTCAATAATCACCGATACCATGTAAGCCGTTTCACCATCACAAACCACCTCATGTGTTACCGTTAGATCTAGGCAGTTGTCTGCTACAGAAGTATAGTCAATGCCACTTACTGTTTCTTGACCACCTGGTGTAACCGTTACCTCAACATTTACTGGCACATTTGGATTGGCGTTATCTGGTCCATCTCCTATAACGATGGTATAATCGCCTGGAGGAATCCCTGTAAAGATGTAATCGCCGTTTTCGTCGGTAATCACAATTGCAATAGGGTTGCCATTTTCATCTACTAGTGTAATAACAATTCCTGTAATGCCTTCGCCATCTAAATTCACTTCGCCTGTAATACTACCTGTTTCTTCTTCTTCATTGTTAAATCCAAAGTTGGCATCGTTAAATTCTATTCCGGGGCTTAACTCCACAATTACATTTTCTGATGTGGTTAACTCCATTCCCTCAATACCATTGCCTACAAATACGCCGTAGTTGCCTGCAGGTATATCATCAAATTCGTAAAAACCATCTTGGTTAGTTGTTGTTACGGCAACAATGTTTCCGTTTTCATCTACAAGGCTAATGGTAATACCACCTATTCCTGCATTTGCTTCATCGGGGTCGCCCTCGCCATCTTCATCTAACCAAATGTAACCGCCAATAGAACCTGTTGGTTCTTCTTCATCTACAATACTAATAGTTGCTGGGTCCGAATCATCCTCATCACCGTTAGCTCCATTAATGGTGTCGTTATCAGGCGTGCCATCATTAGAAGGATCGCCGTCAGGAGTCGAATCAATATCTTCTGGATTATTTCCATCAGCATCTTCTGCGCTTGCAATTTCTGCAAAGTTGGTTAAGTTACCTGTTGGTACATCTCCTACGGTTACCGTAATATCAACCGTTGCTACTGTGCCTGCTGCTATTGGTCCTGCAAGCATAATACTTGCGCCACCAAATCCTTCCCAAACCCAATCGCTATCGGTTAAAGTTAAACCTGCTGGCAGGTAATCTATTATCTCCACATTGTAGGCATCAATATCTCCTTGGTTGTATACCGTTAAAGTATAAGTTACCTCATCGCCTGCATTAACGTTTGGCGACTGACCTGCTGCCAACAGCTTGGTAAATGCTAAATCAAATACGGGTGCTGCTTCTACTACCGAAACAACTGCTGGATCGTGGTCATCTTCAAAAGTATCATCGTTCGTTGCATCATCATCTGGCGTTGAATCAATATCTGCTGGTTCATTGCCATCTGCATCTTCTGCACCTGTAATTTCTGCAAAATTGTAAACAAAGTCTGTTACTTCCTCTTCTAGTAATAAGGTAATTTCTAAGCCTACACTTTCGCCTGCTGCTAAATTAGCAACCGTTGTTGTTGCGTTGCCATCAGCCGTTAAGGTCCAATCGTCATCGGCTAAACTCATGCTAGTAGGAAGGTAATCAATTACGGCTACATTATAAGCATCCATATCGCCTTCGTTGGTTACGGTAATAACATATTCTACTAAATCTCCTACGCTAACAGTAGCTGCTTGTCCTTCTGCTAAACCTTTTACTAATGCCAAGTCAAAAACTTCTGTTTCCTGTTCTACATTAATCGTTTCAGGGTCAGAATCGTCTTCCTCTTCAGGATCGTTATTAGGATTACCATCAGGAGTCGAATCAATATCTTCTGGATGGTTGCCGTCTACATCTTCTGCATCGGTAATTTCTGCGAAGTTGGTTAAGCCCCCCGAACCGTCTATTACGGTTACGGTAATATCTACGGTTGTCGTTTCACCTGCTGCAAGTGGACCATTAATCGTATAGGTTACTCCTGTACCAAACATTTGCGGAGTCCAATTGTCGTCGTTTAATGCCAAACCTGTTGGGAGGTAATCTACTAAATCAATGTTGTAGGCTGTAATATCGCCTTCGTTAGCAATGGTAAAGGTATAAGTAACATCGTCGCCTATCGTTACATTGGCAGATTGACCTACTGCTAATTCTTTTACTAATGATAAATCAAATACGGGTGCTGCTACGGTAATCACTTCTGGGTCAGAATCATCTTCATCTCCATTTTCATTACCTGTTGCATCGTTTTCTATTATACCATCATTATTCGCATCACCATCGGCTGTAGAATCCTGATCTTCTGGATGATTTCCTTCTGCATCTTGTGCATCGGTAATTTCTGCAAAGTTGTTCAAGTCACCTGTAACATCGTCTCCAACAGTTACGGTAATGTCTACGGTTGTAGAGATGCCCGCGGCGATTGGTCCTTCTATGGTAGTTACGACTCCACCAAATAATTGCTGCGTCCAATCTGCATCGTTTAAGGATAAGCCTACTGGTAGGTAATCTACTATTTCCACATTGTAAGCATCAATATCTCCTTGGTTAAGGATGGTTAAAGTATAAGTCACCTCATCGCCTGCACTAACAACCGCTGATTGCCCTGCTGCTAATTGCTTGATAAGTGCTAAGTCGAAGACTTCTTCCGTTTCGTCTGTTGTAATAACTTCTGAATCGTGGTCATCTTCCTCTTCTGGATCGTCGTTCTCATCATCTGGTGTCGAGTCTTCGTCGACTGGATGGTTACCGTCTTCATCTTCTGCATCGGTGATTTCTGCAAAGTTGGTTAAGTCGCCTGAACCATCTACCACAGTTACCGTAATGTCTACATCTACTGACTCGCCTGCGGCGATTGGTCCTGCTAGGGTGATGACTGCGTTGCCATCGGCTAGTGCCGTCCAATCTGCATCGTTTAAGGTTAAGCCTGTTGGGAGGTAATCTATGATGTCTACATTGTAAGCATCAATGTCGCCTTGGTTAGAAATGGTGATGGTGTACGTTACATCATCCCCTTCTGCTACCATCGAAGATTGTCCTGCTGCTAGGTTTTTGTCTAGGGCTAGGTCGAATACTTCTTCCTCTTCCTCAACGGTGATGGTTTCTGAATCGTGGTCATCTTCCTCTTCTGGATCGTCGTTCTCATCATCTGGTGTCGAGTCTTCGTCGACTGGATGGTTACCGTCTTCATCTTCTGCATCGGTGATTTCTGCAAAGTTGGTTAAGTCGCCTGAACCATCTACCACAGTTACCGTAATGTCTACATCTACTGACTCGCCTGCGGCGATTGGTCCTGCTAGGGTGATGACTGCGTTGCCATCGGCTAGTGCC
>JAHDBT010000446.1 GCA_020630215.1 Bacteroidota bacterium | reverse complement strand
AGGATATTGGGAAATATCGAAGTGGAAAATGTAAATTTATTTTTTCACCATTCCTAAGCCCCTAAAAGAAGCCAATGTCACTGCCTATTACTACAAATAATAACAACATTAGGGCATAAAGTGCAATGGTGATAATGGTAACAATACCAAAAAATTTGTGCGCAGATTTTAAGCTGCCAAAGGCATTATTTAGCTCGGTGCTGCTATTGCGAGCTAATGCACTTTTGGTATGTTTAGAAAATTTAAGCAAATAGCGACAGGGGATGCCATAAAGTAAAGCAGAAACTATCATCTTAATAGGGTCGCTCGCCGAAATGGAATCAGGGTTAGTTTCACTAAAAATAGCAGGTAAAAGTATAATACCTACCACTAGTATAAAGCCAGCAAGAATATATCCTAAAATACCTAAAAAGCGAGCCCATTTAGCGGTTTCGGTAAGAAAATCTCGGGAAGCACCTTGCACAGACAAATTGCCCTCTAGCGAGTCGAGGTTATCATACATTTTTTTTTGAGTTTAACTTATTGAATATGTTTAAAGGATAAATATAGTAATAATGTTTTAGTTTCCCCGAATTTTCTATTGTTTAATGATTTAAAAAAACAATTCAACTATTTTGTTATGCAAGCATTTAATCTACAACAATAAGTCCCAACCACTGCCAGATTGTGTCCACCAACCTGCGCTAGTAATACGAACAACCCCAGCTTCTTTGCCATAAACAATTGTTTCTCCTTCGCCATCTAATTGCATCGGGATATCATCAACAATTACATTTAAATAACCGTACAATACGCCAAATAAGTTCCAATCTTGCGTATATCCTTCGTTGTAGCATTCGCAATAGTCAAAAGAAGTTTTCCATCCTTCAATGTCCACTTCTGTTTCGGTAATAGGCGCTAAAGAAATGCCATTATAAGGAATTTGATAACCCCAAAAATGGGAGGCTACATACGTTTCGCTGTAAGGGGCGAGGTATAGCGAATCGTTGGTTACTTGCATTAAATATTGGTAAACGTTTTGTGGGCTATAAATGCCCGAAGCACCCGCAAGGCTGTCTTCACTAAGGGCTATCGAACCTTCGGTGAGGTACTCTTCCACTAGGAATCCGTCTTGTGTATTGGCAATAATTTCTAGTACTAGGGTGTCGGTATGATAGGTGAAATTGGTAACGCTACTGTCGTAATAATTCTCCCCTGTTAAGCGTACATACTTATTGGTTTGCCCAACTTCCAACGAGTCAAAACGAATGCGATTTTGAATAATATTTATTCCCTCGAAAGGCATTTGCAAATTACCGTATTGATCGCAGGCACTAAAGCCAATGGCGAGTAATAAAATTGTTAAGGGGTATAGAATGATTTGTTTCATGACGAAGGTTTTTAGATGGTTTTGATAATTATAACCTAACTAAAATACAAAAAAAAAGCTATCCTTCCAATTCAAAATAAAAATGAGGATAGCTTTTGGTTGTTATTCGTTGAAATTAAAAAACGTTTCTTTCCAAACATATTCTCCTTGGTAATTAAGATAAGCTTTTTGGGGGTTTAAAGTAAAGCAAGGTATTTGATTTCCAATTAATTCAAATTTATCAAAAATTAATGGGTGGTGTAGGGTATTTGTTTGGAGGTTTAGTAGTCCCCATTTTGATTCTTTTCTTACGGCAGCTAAAGTATCATATAAAACAGTAAGGGCCTCATATTCGGGTGCAATAATTTCGTTGCCTAAAGTATCAACAAGTCCTTTTTTTTTGTTTTTAACTACAGTCATAAAAGAATTATTGCTCATAGTTAAATTTTTGTAATAAGGATAAGCGGTATCATATCCAAAGTTGGGAGGTGAGATTGGATTAGATTTAGGGGGAATTTCTCCTAGCGTAAAATCAGGTTTTAAACAATATCTTACTCCTTTTTTTTCTACTTCTATATGCTGACGGTGCATATGGCTAGCACCTTCAAATTGTGGGGTTAGTATTACTTGGTAATTACTATCGGCTACGCCCCATAAATTACTATCTGTTTTAAATAGCACCATTTTTTTATCGCCATTTTTTATGGGTTTAATGTATGTAAAATCAGTCGTTACCACTATTTTTCCAGTTGTATCTACTTGGTAAAAATGACTGTTGATATAAATATCAAAAAGATGTTCTTCATTTAATCCTGGCCAGCTTTTAGCTTGGGCATCAAAAATAATTTTTCCTTTAGCATCCATTAAGCCCCATTTATTATTTGTTTTAAAAGGAATGCAAGTTCCATAGCGAAGTATTGGAGCATGTTTATTAATGGGGTTATTGGTGATGTAATTTTTTCTAATATCATAAAATTTATCTTCGTGAATAATCGCACCTGTCTGTGTATTAAAAACACTCCATTTTTGATTTTTAGTTAAGGCAATTAAGTGGGGGTTTATTTTTTGATAATAGCTGTAAATGGGAGGAACAATTATTTTTTTGGTTTGGCTATTGTAAATACCCCATTGTTCTTTTTCATTCCGAAACAGGACTAAGGTGTTATTTAACGAAAGTAGGTAATTAAATTTAAGCTCTTTAATAATTGCTCCCGTATGTTGATGTACAACCTTTTCTTTTTGTTCTTTTTTTGTGGTATAAATAATTACGCCTTCATATCCTTTAATAGTTGTGTATTTAGGAGTAGTTATTTTTTTTTGCTGTACTGGTAAACCTTCTTTTAAATATACATAACCGTATTTATTTCCTTTTTTAAAAGCAATGGTTTCTTTATTTAACAGCTTAATTTCATCGTATTTGGGGGCTAATATTTCATTCCCTTCTAAATCAATTATTCCTAGTTTTTTATTAATAGCTACTTTTATAAAAAAACACTTATCATTTCTATTCGTTCTTAATTCGTATGTTTCATCATAAATACAAGGAGCAATTAATTTACCTGCTAAATTGATTAAACCTATTTTATCGTTTTTAATAACGGGAACTGCATTTGTCACATACTCAGGTCGCATCCATTCGTTTTCGCTGGTAATAATATCATCATAAACAGGAGCTAATATCGTGTCGTTTGTAGTTATATTTATAATAGTTGTGTAACGGTTTTTGGAAGGCATTAACATAGCGTTAACAAAAGTAATAATCAATTATCAATCCTCGATTTTTAAATAATTATCATTTTTATAATCATCCTCTAGGAAAGCTCCATCTTTTGCATATACTGCTCGGTACTTGAATTTATAGTCCAACATTTTTTTTAAATCTTTATAGTTTTGTAGCAGCTTTTTGGGAGTGCGGTAAGCAGGCAGCAGGAGGTTTGCCAAAAATTTAAGGGTCAATAAAAAAAGTTCTCCTATTTTACGTAAGGGGTTCATCATAGGATTAAACAAAATAATTTTACTGCGGGTTGCTATGCGAAGGTAGGGCGGCGGCGGCGGTAGGTCTCGGTTTTGGCGGTCGTGACGTATGAAACAACTATTCGTAATGGCAATATGTTTCCCTCTAGCAAGCAAACGGCTACAATAATTATCGTCTTCGCCAGTATGAAAAAAGATGGGATCAAATCCGCCATTTTGGAGAATACTTTCTTTGGGAAGGAACCAAGCAGCGGCATTCACAAAATTACAGTATTGAATCCCTGCTTCATCAACACGGTTTCGTTTATGCGAAAGAGAACGCTTGTAATATATCTTAAAACGATAATCGAATGCTTTCCCCTCCCCTCCATAATGCAGCGGGCTAATGAGGCTAAGATGTGGATATTGTTGATGACAAGCCACTAACTTACTAATTGTATCTTTTTCGATGTAAGCATCTTGGTTTAGCAAAAAAACATAGTCCACACCTAAGTTTTTTAAGGCAACACTCATGCCTAAATTATTGGCTCTACCAAAACCTATATTACAATTTAAAGGTAGTAAAGTAATCTCCTTTTTAGGCAGTAGTGCTAGTGTATTATCCTGAGAGTGATTATCTACTACAATAATATGCACGGGGTAAGCGGACTGTTGACAAGAAGCGATACAAGCTTCAATCCATTTGGCTCCATTATAAGTGGCAATGATAATGGCACAGTTCTTTTTGTTTGATGTGTCCAAAAAATATAAGCTTGTTTTCTTTGTGAAAGTGGCAAAATAAAATTGGCGATTATTTTATAAATAGCCCAATTATCCTTTAAAGAGTTTGGTTACTTTAGCAGCTAAACGCATTACAGGATTTTTGAAAGCTTCCATATCATCGGCATCATCTTTACGTGCTTTAAATATGGTAGAATGCCTTTTTTCGTTTTGATGCACTTCGTGAGCTGGGCGACCATTGCTGTAATAATACAGTGCAAGCGATTTGCGGCTTCTATCTTCTGGACAATTGAGTGCATTTGGATGACCGTGAAAAGAGAAATCGGTTGTTGAAAAGATGGCCATCGTATTAAAATGGGGTAAAATCTTTTTTACACACCCCTCCATGTTCTCATCCCATAACTCAAAATGTCCGCCATAACTTTCTTGCCAATTTTTGTTTAGATATACCAAAACATTAATCCGACGGTCTAAACCTAATGTATGATGTTTGTTAAAATCTGCGTGAATTTTTAATAGCCCACCTGGTTTGATTTCATGCTGCCCGCCACCAGCAAAATAAGGATCGCTAATTAATGGCTCCTTGATGCCTGTTAATATTTGCAAAAACATTAGGAATGGCTCAGAGTTTAAAAAATGCATAAACTGCTTCGTTTGCGCTCCAAAAAATTGCTCTCCTCGGCCAGCCAGTTTAATCTCCTTGGTATTTTTGTAAGAGATCGCCTTTTTCTGCGATAAATCTGGAAATTCTTCTAGGACTTGATTTAAAAAGTCAGCATCAAAAAAATTCTCGAAACAAATATTAGGAAACGGTGCTGCCTTTTTATATTCAGAAGCATGTTGTCGAGCTACTTCAAGCAAGTCCTCATTTGCGGTGTTTAAATAACGATTCATATTAAATATTAATTAATTATCTACAAAACAGATTTCCTAAAATTAATCATTAGGAATGGTATACTCAACCACATCGGGTTTTGTGTAAATAGTTTTTTAAATTTACATTAAGCGACACGCTTGAAGCCCGTTACGCTCCAGCCCAGAGGCTGGACCAGGCGTTCTTTTTTTTACAAAAAAGAAACGCAGGGTCAAGCGTGTCGCTTGAGCCGTTTGGGTTTCAAGCCTCTAGGCTTGTAGCAAAAAAGTAAATACCTGTAATAAACAGGCAAAGATAGTAATATAATCAAAATTAATCTCTTCTTTTCTCCTGCACCAACTAACTTTCGACTTTAAATTTTGTTACGCCTCCAAGCATCGAAAAGCCAGCGTACATCATAATATTCATTAGTTTGCTCAATGCGGTAATAGCGACATATATTGCCATAATTTCTACCTGCAATACGCCATATTGTTCTGCAATACTTGCATAAATACCCAACAGCAAAATATCTTGACTTGGTAGAAAAGGAACTCTACTAGAAATTACTTTAATTGCCAAACAAGTAAACCACATACTAACGGGCACCTCTGGTAATACAATAATACACATGAGTATATCTAGCCCATACATGGTAAGAATTCGCAACTCATGAACAGCAAATATTTTAAGTGTTGTTGCAGTATCAAAAGCAATCAGCCGTTTTCGGTAGTACAGCCCCAAAGCAATTAAAATACACACTCCTATTGTAATAACAAGCAGTGCCGTTTTGCTAATCGTAAAAAAATCTAAAAAATCAATCTGCCCATAATGATTTAGTGCCAAAATAAATAAAATGGAGGTTAAGGTAGAAGCAAAAGAGGAGATGATATTATTATCCTTCACCACATTAAAAAGATATTTATCGGTTACATCTAAGTGTTGTTTTCCCCAAGCAAAAAAATAAGCCTCTCCTGAGTAAGAAACCAGATCGAGGTTAAAAATTTTTTTAATAATAAAAACCCTAAGCCCTTCCCAAAAACCAAAGTTTAACGACAGCCGATAAATAAACTGTTCTGAAACAGGAAGTAAGATATAGCTCAATAAAAAAACAAAATAAAACCAAATAGATGTTGGAAAAGATTTAAGAATATCTACCCAGCCAATTTGATTTAACTTATAAAATAAGTAAATAAAAATGATTAGTGTAATTAATCTCCGAGTGAGTTTTATTACCTGCTTCCCTCGTTTGCTTTCCGAAAAACGTTTCCATGATTTTTTAATAGATTGGATCGCCAAATTAATTTTTTTGTGCTGTTTTAATATTTAGTTTGTCGCTTTCACTTAG
>JAHDBT010000445.1 GCA_020630215.1 Bacteroidota bacterium | reverse complement strand
TATAAAAAGCCTGTTCGCCAGGTTTATTTTGGTGGTAATTGATTAGGCCATACTAAAAACTTTTGATCAAGTAGTCGAATCGAGGCGTACTTTCTACCTTCTACTACTATTTAGCGAATGCAGCATAGTAACCATTTCACTAAGGCAAAGTACATTTTTAATAACCTTTTTTCCCCTTCAAATGAGCCAACAATCTAAAGAATCAACAAACGACGTTATCTTAAAAGGAGCAGGTATTGCTATGATTGTAGCTGCTTTTATTAGAATACTTGCTGTTGTTCAAAGTCAATCGGGTATCATTGACGAAGTTAATTTTTTTGAACGAAGCTTAATAATAGGTATCGGATTAGAGATATATGGTTACTATGTTTTTCGGCAGTTATTAAAGGAAAAATTTTCTTTTGTTACCCTAGATAAAATACTGAGTTTTTACTTAATAACATTAGCGGTTTCTGGTGGCGTAGTTTTATATACACAGCCTACACCAGGTACTGTTTTGCAGTTTGACCTAGGGCAGTTATTAATGACATGTGTTATTTTTATTAAAGGTTGGCTGGCTTATTTAATTGGCTCTAAGGTTGGACAAATTAATCATCCTATTTATGGTTTAAAAGGAATTTATAAAGTGAGTATGATGACTTATGGAATTTGCTCCATTACGATTGCCCTTAGTACTTTAATACTACATATTTTTTTAAACGGAGAAGCTACTTTTCAACCCATTGATATTTTTCTAGCTGCCGTTGTTCTTATATTTTTAATTGCGCTTATCGTAAATACGATTACCCACAGTTTAATTTACTTTAGAGCTGCCAACGACAACTAAGGGACGAGGAATAAATAAGTGTCCGTTTTGACTTTATCTTTTTGCACTAGCCTACGTTGACAAACCCCTTATTACGCTTAGGCGTAACGCGGGTTTTGCCGCCTTGTCTAGCACAAAAATATTTCCTCAAATTCGGACACTTATTTATTCCTCGTCCCTAAACATCCCAACCTAAACCGACCTAAATTTAGCCCATTTAGTTTTTTTAATCTTTAAAAAATTTCTGCTAAGAATTTCCTATTTTCCGCTAATAGTAATTTCTAAAACAATGATTAACTTTCACCTTCAAACCTTATAAGCCTCAAACTAAAAACAGCACCATCTAACGAAACACACCATTAAACACAATACAATGAAACAACGACTAGTCTACTTAGCCGTTTTATCCCTACTCCTAAGTACCACAACCTTTGCTCAAGAAAACACCAATAAGAGCAAATTTAAACAACTGGGACAAGAGTTACCTACTCCTAATGTATATCGAACGGCATCTGGCGCACCTGGACATGAGTACTGGCAACAGCAAGCTGACTATGATATAAAAATTGAGTTGGACGATGAACAACAACGCATTAGTGGCGAGGAAACCATTACCTATTATAATAACTCGCCCGATGACCTCAATTACCTATGGTTACAACTCGACCAAAATATTAGGGCAAAGGATTCGGACACTAAAAAAATTACGACCAACAGCGTTGCTGATAAAATGAGTTTTAGAGACCTTAAAAAACTGCACAACAATTTTGATGGTGGCTTTAAACTGGAAGCCGTAAAAGATAAGGCAGGAAAAAAGTTGGCTTATACGGTTAATAAAACTATGATGCGAGTAGATTTACCGCAAACACTTAAAGCTGGCGAAAAGTATGTTTTTAAAATAAAATGGTGGTATCATATACAAAATCGCTTAAAACTGGGCGGCCGTTCGGGCTACGAATATTTTCCCGATGAAGACAATTATATGTATACCATTGGTCAGTTTTTTCCTAGAATGGCCGTTTATAATGAAGTGGAAGGTTGGCAACACAAACAGTTTTTAGGACGCTCGGAGTTTGCCCTCGCTTTTGGTGATTACAAAGTTGCTTTTACAGCTCCTGCCGACCATATGGTAGGCGCAACAGGGACTTTACAAAACCCCAACGAAGTGCTGAGTGCCGAACAACGCAGCAGGCTACAAAAAGCAAAAAGTGCCGATGCTCCTGTAATGATTGTTACCGAAGAGGAAGCCAGAGAAGCCGAAAAAAACAAATCGGATCGTAAAAAAACATGGGTGTTTAAAGCCGAAAATGTGCGGGATTTTGCCATTGCCAGTTCTCGTAAATTTTTGTGGGATGCACAAGGCGTAAAAATAGGTAATAAAACGGTAATGGCCATGTCGTACTATCCTAAAGAAGGCAATCCTTTATGGGAAAAATACTCTACCAAAGCCGTTGCACATACCCTTAGAAGTTATTCCAAATACACCTTCGATTATCCTTACCCCAAAGCTATTTCGGTACATGCTGCTAATATGGGCATGGAGTACCCTATGATATGTTTTAACTATGGTCGCCCTGAAGCAGATGGCACCTACAATGAACGCACTAAGTACGGAATGATTAGTGTAATTATTCACGAAATAGGACATAACTTTTTTCCTATGATTGTTAATTCTGATGAACGGCAATGGGCTTGGATGGATGAAGGAATAAACAGCTTTTTACAATTTTTAACCGAACAAGAATGGCAAGCAAATTATCCTTCTCGTAGAGGACACGCCTACAAAATTACCGACTATATGAAAGGCGAAAAGAAAAACATCGTACCCATTATGACCAATCCAGAATCTATTCATCAGCTAGGAAACAATGCCTATGGCAAACCTGCTACGGCCCTTAATATTTTGCGAGAAACGGTTATGGGAAGAGAACTATTTGATTATGCATTAAAAGAATACAGCACTCGTTGGATGTTTAAACACCCCTCTCCTGCCGATTTTTTCCGCACGATGGAAGATGCTTCTGGAGTTGATTTAGATTGGTTTTGGCGAGGATGGTTTTATACAACCGACCATGTAGATATTAGTCTTGATAAGGTAAATTGGTTTCAACTAAATAGTAAAGACCCTGATAAAAATAAAGTATTTACCCAACAACAAGCCGCTAGTAAACCTGCCTACATTAGCGACATTAGAAACGAAAAATCGCAGCCCGAAAGATTAGTAGACAAAGACGAGTCGTTGAAGGATTTTTACAATACTTACGACCCATTTGCAGTAAGTATTTTGGATGAAATAGAATACACTAAATTTATTAGTCGCCTAGGAGAAGCCGAACTCGATATTATAGAGGGCAACCACAACTATTATGAAATTACGTTTAAAAATAATGGTGGTTTAATTATGCCCCTTGTTGTAGAATTTGAATATGTTGATGGCAGCAAAGAAGTGCATCGCATACCTGCCGAAATATGGAAATACAACGATAAAATAGTGCGTAAAATTTTTGTTAGCGAAAAGGAAATGGTCAACATTAGCCTCGACCCATTTTTAGAAACTGCCGATGTAGATGTAAGTAATAATTACTGGCCGCCTCGACAAACGCCTTCCCGTTTTCAGGTGTATAAACGCCGCAAATGGGGCAGCAGCGAAAACCCAATGCAACGGGCTAAACGTGCCGAGGAACAATTAAAAAAACAAAAGGCATTGGATAATGGGAAATGATAAAACAATGGGCAGTAGCAGGAAAAAAAGACAAGGCTTGGGTCATCAAGAACTTAGGTTTTGAGTCACTAGGCTAATGCAAAATATCCATTTTTAAAGTTTTGGCTAATTTCATGCGCCAATCTAACAACATTTGGGCATTTTCTAAGCATTCCATTTGTGCCTCCACATTTTTTTCTACTTGTGCCTTTTTCATTTGTTCTTGGTTTTCCAGTATCATTTTTTTAACGTATTGCAGTTGGTATCGCTGTACCAATTCGGTGACTTCTAATTTAAACTGTTGCACCATTTCGTTGATGTAAATTTCGTGCATTTTTGCCCAATTACTGCTTACTTGGTAAGCAACTGCAATTAATTGAATAGCCGTATTGTTAATTGTTTTGTTGGTATGGCTCACAAAATAATCGCTGTTAGGCACTCGCCCTTTTTCTAATTGCTTATAAAAAATATCGTATATTTCCTTGTAGTTTTTATTAGTAAACGGAATCTCTTCAATTTCGTTTACAATATAAGCGGCAACGGGTAATCCTATTTCAATTTCTTTATCGCCGTACTCTAATAACACCCGCATCAGTTCGCTTTCGCTAACCGTGTTTGTTTTTGTTTTAATGGCATCTTCTGGTGAGGTGCCATCTATCGGGAAATTTTCTGAAAAAACATCTTTGGTTGTTGTTGTATTGGTTGTAGCAGAAGTCGTTGTTTTTGGTGGTCTTTCTTGTCGCAGTTGCGCTCGTTCGTAATCTTGTTGTTCCTTTTTTATTTTGCTCCACTTTAAGCGGTTGGTTTCATTAATAATTATTTCCTCTTTAACTTCCAGCAGCTTGCTACATTCTCGCACATACAAAGAGCGTTTTATGGGGTCGGGAATTTTGGCTAGGGTTTGAATAATGTCTTTAATAACCCCCGAACGTTTAATCGGATCGTTGGCAACATCTGCTAGGAGTAAACTGGTTTTGAAAAAAATAAAATCTTTTCCTGTTTCCTTTATGTATTCTTCAAAACCCGTTCGTCCTTTCGCTTGTATAAAAGAGTCGGGGTCTTGGTCGGGTGGTAGTTGTACAATTTTTACATTGAGGCCTTGTTCTAGCACCATATCTACCCCTCTCAGGGCTGCTTTTACGCCTGCGGCATCGCCATCAAATAAAAAGGTAATGTTTGGGGTGTAGCGTTTTACCAGTCTAATTTGGTCTTCGGTTAAGGACGTACCCGAGGAGGCAACCACATTTTCGATGCCTGCTTGATGCAAGGAAATAACATCGGTATAACCTTCTACTAAATAACACTCATCGTTTTCTCGAATGCTTTTTTTGGCGAAATTCATGCCATATAGCACCTTGCTTTTAAAGTAGACTTCGGTTTCGGGGGAGTTAACATATTTGGGGGCTTTTTTGTTGGTTTTTAAAATACGCCCTGCAAAAGCCACTACTTTTCCAGATAGGTTATGGATGGTAAATTGTACTCGTCCTCTAAAAAAATCGTAGGTTCGTCCGTCTTTTTCCTTAGCTAGTCCTAGTTTTTGTAGCAGTTCAAATTTATAGCCTTTCGCCTTCGCATCGTTTATTAAGGCATCAAAACTATCCATGCTGTAGCCCAGCTCAAATTTGCGAATGGTTTCTTCCCTAAAGCCCCGTTCTTTAAAATAACTCAATCCTATGCTGCGTCCTTCATCGGTATTAAAAAGGTTGTTATCAAAATGTTTTTGTGCAAATTGGTTTACAATAAATAGGCTGTCTCTTTCTTGTCGTTGTTCTTTTCCTTGTTCGTTGTTTATCTCCTCAACTTCAATATTGTACTTGTTGGCTACATATCTTAAAGCTTCGGGATAGCTCATGCTTTCGTGTTCCATTACAAAGCCAACCGAATTGCCTGCTTTGCCACAACCAAAACATTTGTAAATACCTTTACTAGGCGAAACCGAAAAGGAAGGTGTTTTTTCGTTGTGAAATGGACAGTTGGCGATATAGTTTGCCCCTCGCTTTTTTAGCGTAATAAAGTCTGATACAACTTCCTCAATTTGTGCCATATCAATAATATTGGCAACGAGATGTTCTGGAATCATAATTTAAAATAGGTTCAATGTTTAGTAGATAGTAGCGGGTATATAAACGACTCCGCTTCGCTGTACCATGGTAAAATATCAAGTACTTTTCCTTACTCAGATAAACATGTTATAAATTGTTTTCCCAAAAAATGGGGTTTACTTATTTAAAAAGCAATAAGAATCAGTTTAGCATTATACTTTTTTTGCTCAGTTTTATAGAAAAAATAATTGCAACCCGAACACTTGCATAATCATGACAATGTGTTTATGCAAGCTATTCTAAAAAAAAAACAAACATGCTATTTTTATTATTTTATAACTAACTGTAACCGTTTAGCTAGTGTTATCATGCTTTTGTCAAAAAAGTTTTGCAATTTGTTAAACGATGTAAATTTTTTTCGCCCCAAAAAAAGAGCTTCCCAATAACTTTACTTGGTATACCATTTGCAAAATAAGGGTAGTTGCAAAAAAATTAGGGCATTTTTGCAATCTTTAATTAACAAACTAAAAGTAGTACTCTCGGTTTACATCCATACCACAATATTCCACCATTTTATTGCTAGGCTTTGTTCTAGGTAATATTGGTAATAGAAACTACCATTTAGTAAGTAACGCATTTGTATTCCCAACAATGCAGGTGCTTTACCTACTAGTGACTCAAAACCTAAGTTCTTGATGACCCAAGCCTTGTCTTTTTTTCCTGC
>JAHDBT010000444.1 GCA_020630215.1 Bacteroidota bacterium | reverse complement strand
TGATTAAGTCGCAGGATTTTTTTTCTGCTACAAGGCATTGCGAGGGAGCATAGCCTTAGCTACGTGACCGAGTAATAACGCAGTAGCAGGAAAAAAAGACAAGGCTTGGGTCATCAAGAACTTAGGTTTTGAGCCACTAGCTTATTTTTTTAGGAAAAAACACAGATGCTTTCAAGAAAAAACTATTACGCCAATGGCAAACTTTTATTAACGGGCGAATATTATGTGCTAGAAGGAGCTTTTGCCCTCGCATTGCCCACTAGTAGGGGGCAAAAATTAAGCATTAACGAAGTAGAAGCAGGTGCCGAACCTCCTGATTTACCAAAATCCTTACAATGGACGAGTTTTGATGTGAAGGGAGATATTTGGTTAAAAACAGCCTTTAGTTTACCCCATTTAAATTTAAATAAACCAACAACAGATAAACGAATTTTAACCCTCCAAAATATTCTGCAAACAGCTAAACAGTTAAACCCCATTTTTTTAAAAAATGCTTCGTCCCAGATCGTATTTAGTTACGCCGATTTTCCGTTTGATTGGGGCTTAGGTAGCAGTTCTACGCTTATTTGCAACATTGCACAATGGGCGGAGGTAGATGCGTTTGAATTGTTGTTTAAAACAATGGGCGGCTCTGGATATGATATTGCTTGTGGTATGAATGATAGCCCCATTATTTACCAAAAGGAGGGAGGAAAGACGAATGTGCAGGCGGTAAATTTTGATCCCCCATTTGCCGAAAATTTGTATTTTGTACACCTCGGAAAAAAACAAAACTCTAGGGATGCTATCAAATATTTTTACGAAACAAAGGCGAATCATGCTGCCCTTATCGAAAAAATAAATGCACTTACCGTAGAAATACTGACTTGTAGTAACCTTACAAGTTTTCAACGTTTATTACTTGAACATGAGGAACTTATAGCAAGTAGTTTAAAGCTAACTAGAGCGCAACATTTATATTTTGGAGATTATTGGGGCATCATTAAATCGCTAGGAGCGTGGGGAGGTGATTTCGTAATGGCCACTTCAAACCGTACCTTTGCCGATACAAAAGCTTATTTTTACGAAAAAGGGTTTGATACCATACTGCCTTATGAGGAAATCATTTTGTAATTGTTCTTGCCAATTGTATTGGCAAGCCCCAAGCAATTATGATTGCAGAATCTTAACAAAGGAAAGAACATTTATTTAAAATCCTAGTGGCTTAAAACTTAGGTTTTGAGTCACTAGGCTTACTATTTTTTGAAAAATAGTAAGCCTTTCTTCCTAAAAAACAATACCATTTACTAGTAAATAACCGTCAACAACCAATAAAATGTACCAAGATACAAGCACAACATTGCGTATTACCGATACCGCACAACTAGCCGCCGAAAAGAGCGTTACTTGGCGCAGTCCATCCAATATTGCCCTAGTAAAATACTGGGGGAAATATGGGCGACAATATCCTCAAAATCCATCTTTGAGTTTTACCCTCTCGCAATCCTACACCGAAACGACGGTTAGCTACACCCTTAAACCCGATTTTGAGTCGGCAGATAGTGTGGCTGTAGATTTTACTTTTGAGGGGAAACGCAATGAATTATTTGCTGGTAAAATTGTAAAGTTTTTAGAAGGCATTCGAGACATCCTTCCTTTTTTGCCACAGCTACAATTCAACATCCGTTCTAGCAATTCCTTCCCGCATTCATCAGGCATTGCATCGTCGGCTTCTAGCATGAGTGCATTGGCTTTGTGCCTATGCGAAATAGAACAACAATTGTTTAAAACCTTACAAAACGAAAGCACCTTTTTACAAAAAGCCTCCTACCTCGCCCGCCTAGGTTCGGGTAGTGCTGCACGCTCTGTATATGCCGATTTAGCAATATGGGGAACAAGCAATGCAATTGCTTCAAGTTCAAATGATTATGCAATTCCATTCAAAGGAAAACTTCATGAAGTTTACCACAATTATCAGGACACCATTTTAATTGTTAGCAAGGCAGAAAAAAGCGTCAGCAGCCGTGCAGGACATGCTTTAATGGAAGGCAACCCGTATGCCGCAGTACGCTACGAACAAGCCAACAACAACCTCGATAAACTCCTGCAAGTACTGGAAACAAACGACCTTAAAACTTTCATAGAAATTGTAGAATCGGAAGCCTTAACCCTACACGCACTCATGATGTGTTCGCATCCCCCTTTTATTTTAATGAAGCCCAACACCCTACGTATCATCGAAAAAATACGCACCTACCGAGCTGCAACGGGAACACCCGTTTGCTTTACGCTAGATGCAGGCCCGAATGTGCATGTGCTATACCCACAACACGTAAAAAACGAAGTGCTAACTTGGATCAATGCCGCCCTAAAGCCGCTATGTGAAAACGAATATTTAATTTTGGATGAGATGGGGAATGGGGCAGAAAATAGAATGGGTTAAGCGATTTAATCGCATAATGATAATATAATAAAGCATTGCCAGTCAGCCGCTTGAATAAGAAACGGTTGGCTGGCAATATTAGTTAGTAGAGGAGAAGTGTGTTTTTTGCAATCGCCTAAATACTAAATTAGGATAGTGCGAAAGATAAAGTCAAAACGGACCCTTATTTCTTTTGCGTCTATAAGCTACAGCTACCAATCAAACGATTCTACTTTTATGTTGTTAATAGAACGGTGTATAAATAATATTTTTTGGTTTTTTACATCCAGCCGCCAATCCGTATAGCTTGGAGTGGTGGTGATGAGTTCTTTATTTTCTCCTTTTTTGGTAGAACGCCAAAACTCTAGGTCTATTCCTCCTTTTTCTGTTTCTCTTCCTTTTCCTACCCCTTTTTTTGTCGCAACAATCAACAGTTTATTAGCAGGTTGTCGTTCCTCGTGTTTGTAATTGTTAATTACAACTCCTCGTGAGTCGTAACTGTTGTATTGTATTAATTTCTCGCTTTTATCGTAATTGGTTTCAAACAAAAAATATTGGATGCGTCGGTCATCCGTTGGATCAAAAAAGTAGGATTGTTCGTTGCTTGTTGGATTGTAAATTAAAATATTGCAACAAGCACTGGTGTCTAATACTTTTTTTTCATTCCCAAATTTGGCTTTTACAATTTTATCAGGATTTACCTCTATAAAAAGCAAATTGCTGCTTTTGTCTTGGAAAATACTGGTATGGTAAGTGCCACTAGATTTTTTCATAGTTTAATGATTAAGGTTTGTTTGTAAGGAATATACAAAGCTAAGGGACGGAGAATAAATAAGTGTCCGATTTTGAGGAAATGTTTTTGTGCTAGACAAGGCGGCAAAATATGAATGAGTGCTTTTTGCGCAGCAAAATAAATGCATTTTGATGCATTTAAACGGAATGAACCGCTTGCGGAGAAAGGCCATATTTAAGCTAAGAGAACCGCTTGCGGATGGGTTGGCAAGATAAAGTTAAAACGGACACTTATTTATTCTCCGTCCCTAAATAGTGCCTGACCGAAAACTAATTGTGCGGCAAAATGAGGTTTTGAGTGACTGTACTTTCTAACTCTAGTTAGAAAGCGAAGGCCAGAACGTTGATGCTACTACTGAACTGCCGAGCAGCAAGCCTTCCGCAATATTATAGTCTTATTCGCTTGCCATCTGGAGATGTCAAGTACAGGTACTCCGAACTACTGTATTAACGATAATCCGTTTATTTTTTCGTTGTACAGCGGGTATAATAAGAAAATGATTTTTGCCACTATTTTAGTAGGTAATAGAAATAAATATGTATTTGCATATTTAAAATCAGGTGCTTAGAAAAGTACATATCACTTATAAAAATAAAAATTTTATCTAAAACAGAATCTAACACTCTAACTGTTAATGGCTTAGCCTTTTTTCGGTCAAGCACTAAATATAGGTACTTTTTTTAGATTTCTCTAAACTTTTTATTTACCAATCATTAATCATCAATTGTTAAATGCAAAATGAAATGGGCCGCACCTACAGTGCTAGGAGCTTTGGTATTTGTTTTTCTATATCATCTTCAAGCTTGCAAATGTACTGGCGGTTTTTTTTCTTTTGACCGCTACTTTCAAAGGCTCCTGCACCATCTTCTTGATACTTTTTACGCCAACTGTAATACGTTGATGGGTAGACAGAATACTTTCGAAGGGTTACTTCTTTGCCATTTTCAGCTACTTCTTGAAGAATTTTTAGTTTCTCTTCTTTAGTGAATCTTCGTTTTGCCATGTCCAAAATTACAAAATTTTTATCAGGAATTTTGTCTGACTATTTAGGGGGCTGGAACATGACTGTGTAGATATTTTTAGATGGTTACTAGAAAGTTTTCCAAACAAAGAAGATAGTTTTTGGCGTAGACTCTTTAACTAATTCATACTCCTTTAATATTTCATCATACGTCTTCAAAAATATTCTGAGCCTCTTAAAATCAAGCAAGATATTTATCAAAAAAACCCTTAATTTATTCCCCAACCCCAGAATAGCTATAATGATTCTTTTCAATCATCAGCCCCCCCTAAACAGTTATAGCCACCCCATCCCTCCTACTATCCCCAACTCCCCCAGTTCTACCTTCCCTATTAAGCGCAACACTATGCGCCCCCCCAAAAAACATACTAGGCTCCTCCCAAGTCGTCAGCTTTCCTAAATGGCTGAGTTCGTAGGCTTCTTTTACAAAATTGGGTTCTAAAAATAATTGGTTGTTTTCCCAATGCATTCTAGGAGCATTAACGGCATCTTTAATCGTCATTCGGTGGTGAATGAGGTTGTGCAACACTTGAAAAATGGCAGTGCGTATGCGATTGGCTCCACCTGTTCCTGTAACGATTACGGGACGATTTTGCTCATTTAAAACAATGCTTGGCGACATCATCGACGATAAACGCACATTTTCTGCCCAAGTATGGAAACCGTTGGGATTGAGATCCTCTTCGCCTAGCATATTGTTGAGCATTACTTGTGTATGTGGCATGTACACGCCACAGCCCTCGCCATGTGAGGTGGTTACGCCTGCGGCATTGCCATGCTCGTCCATTGCGCTGATGTGTGTGGTGCAGCCTCGCTTAAAGGGGTTATTGTTTTGGTAGTTGGCTAAAAATTTATCGGATAAAAATTGTTTGGCGTAATCGTTTTCGTAAATGTGTTTATCCAATTCGTTTTTGCGGGCGTGAATGGTGTTGGCTAGTAAGTTGGCTAATAGTGCTACATGTTCGGCAGTACCAAATGGGGGAATGGGGGTGTTTTTTTGTTGCAAAAGTGCTAGGGTAAAGGCAATTAAAATGCCTCCCGAACATGGGGGCGGATTGGTGAGCAATACGTTTTTGTTAAAGCGATACGTGAGGGGTTTGCGCTCTATGACTTGGTAGTTTTTAAAATCGTTGAGGCTAAGGTAACCGCCTTTTTCCTGACTTGTTTTGGCAATAAACTGTGCAATGTCTCCTTCGTAAAATGGACGGCTTCCTTCTTTTATTAACAACTCCAAAAAATCGGCATACTGCGGAAGTTGGAAGGTACTGCCTGCTGCTAGGAGTTGCCCATTGGATAGATAGATATTTTTTCCTACATCGGTCAACAATGTAATCGGCGACAACATTTCGAAAGCGGAATATTGGTAGGGCGTAATTTCAATTCCCTTTCTAGCAAACTCAATGGCAGGCGCAGCAATAACCGACAAGGGCAATTTACCCAACCGTTGATGTACTCTTAATATGCCTGCCACAAAACCGGGCACCGCAATCGATCCCATTCCTACATGAAAAGTTTGGTTAGTTGCCCCAAAATTAATGGAGACGGGAAAAAAGTCGGGATGGGTAACGTGTTTTTTGGAGGAGGGGGTTTGGGTAAAAAAATCGAAGAGCGTGCTATCCCCTGCACTGGTATGCGCTAGGAGAAATCCGCCGCCGCCTGCTGTTGTTGTGGTAGGCTCGGCAATGCACGAAGCCAACATTGCAGCTAAGGCCGCATCAAAGGCATTGCCTCCCTGCTTAAACATTTCTGCCCCTGCTTCGGCTGTTTTCTGATGTCCTGCGGCAACTGTTCCGCTTGTTTTTTGGTAGGTCTGTATTGTTTTTGCCAAAAGTTCTGTCCCGTTTTTGCTTGTTTGGAATCGCAAATATAAGCATTTAAATTGGTTAGCATACTCATTTATACATTACAACTCCTAGTACTTGCTTATTCCCTGTTTCCTTGTATCTGCAACAATGCTCGCTATAGCAAAACTATTGTTAGAGATTTGTTAAGAGACGCAAACTAAATAACTGTCCATTTTGACTTCATCTTTTCGCACTATCCTGTGTTGACAAAACCCTTATTACGCTTAGGCCTAACGC
>JAHDBT010000015.1:26552-35471 GCA_020630215.1 Bacteroidota bacterium | reverse complement strand
AAGTAGAAAGTATTTTTGTAGAAAGTAGAAAGTGTTTTTGTAGAAAGTAGAAAGTATTTTTGTAGAAAGTAGAAAGTATTTTTGTAGAAAGTAGAAGGTACTTTTTGCTAATAAGAAAATATAAACGCAGTTTCCTTATCTTGGGGGACTGCGTTTTTTTTAATTTTATCCACCACTACAACACCCACCAAAATGAAAAAAATAGGACTACTCCTAACCTTATGCCTTTACACCCTAAACCTACTTGCACAAACCCACCATTGGGAAACCGTTGTTTACGAGTCGGATATATGGAAGTACCGCCTAGGTACCTCGGAACCGCCTGCTAATTGGCAAAATTTAGGTTTTGGCGACAGTGCTTGGCTAGAAGGCATGGGCGGTATTGGCTATGGCGATGGCGACGACGGCACCATAATCGAACCTGTCGAATCGGTTTATATGCGCCATACGTTTGTTATTTTCGACAAGGAAAATATTGATGCCCTACTTTTACATGCCGATTTTGACGATGCCTTTGTTGCTTATTTAAACGGAACAGAAATAGCTAGAGAAAACATAAGCGGCAACCCTCCTGGTTACAATACTTGGGCAAATGATTACCACGAAGCAGACCTCTATCAAGGCTTTTCGCCGCCTTCCTATTTGTTTGATGCAACAGTTGTAAACGATTTATTAGTAGATGGAAACAATGTACTAGCTGTACAGGTTCACAATGCCGAAGGCGCAGCTAGTTCGGATATGACTTCCAATTTTTTTCTCTCTCTGGGCATTAAAGATGATACCTATCTTTATGGCGATATACTTGATGATTTAGATTTTCCCGCAGCACCTATTGGCCCTTTTTCGTCCTCGTTGCCCATTATTAAAATCAACAGCTTTAGCAGCGAAATTCCCGACGAACCCAGCGTTAATGCAACAATGGGCATTATATGGAATCCTGATGGCGAGACTTGGAGCGATGCCGAACCCAATGAGTTTTTTGGAAATATTGGCATTGATAAAAGAGGACAGTCGTCCTTGTATTTTTTTCCTAAAAACAATTTTGCCATCGAAACCAAAGATGCATCGTGGGCAGATATGGATACGTCCTTTTTAAATTTTCCTAGGGAAGAAGATTGGGTGTTACATGGACCCTATTCTGATAAAACGTTTTTACGAAATGTTTTGTCCATGCATGTAGCCAATAGCACAGGAGGCTATCACAGTCGCACCCGTTTTGTGGAGCTAATTATTAACGGCGATTATTACGGCATTTATGTGCTCATGGAAAAAATAAAACGAGACAATGAGCGAGTAAATATTGCCAAAGTACAAATAGAAGATATAGCAGGAGATGAATTAACGGGCGGATACATTTTTAAAATCGATCATGGAGAAGGACATTGGTATTCGGAGTTTAATGTTGCTCAAAATTCCTACCCCTTGGCTTTTCAGCATGTAGACCCTGATGTAGAAGAAATAATGCCGCAGCAAGCCAATTATTTAGAAGCCTATGTAGATAGCTTTGAGCGTGCCTTAAAATCGCCCAACTTTTACTATGGCGGCAAACGCTACAACGAGTACATAGACCTTGCCTCTTTTGCCGACCATTTCATCGTTAAAGAACTCGCCAAAGATGTAGACGCTTTTAGATTAAGTTCGTACTACTACAAAACGAAAGACAGCAATGGCGGAAAAATTTATGCCGGCCCTGTTTGGGATTTCAACCTCGGTTTTGGCAATGCCGATTATTGCGAGGGCGGTTTTGCCCAAGATTGGATGTACGACCTACATTGCGACGGCGGCAATCCCTTTTGGTGGCAGCGATTACGAGAAGATGAATTATTCATTAACACCCTAAATTGCAGGTGGCAAACCCATCGAGTAAATGCCATTAATACGGATAGTATTAATGCTTTTATTAATGAAAAAGTAGCCCTACTAGGAGCCGCAACTTCCCGCAATTTTAATCGCTGGCCCGTACTTAATGAATATATCTGGCCCAACGCCCAAGTACTAGCCTCGTACGAAGCAGAAATTAATTATTTAAAAAACTTCGTTGCCAACAGAATTAATTGGATGGATGATAATATGCCTGGGGAATGTACGATTCCTATAAATGCACCAAGGGTAAATGCAGTAGAAAATGCCATTGATATTTTTCCTAATCCTTTGGAGGAAAGTTTGTGGTTGCGCTATGAGTTAAAGGAAAAAGCAGAGGGGAGTATTACCATTTTTGATGTGTTGGGGGAAGTTGTTTTTGCTAGAAACTTAGGAACAAAACAGGCAGGAAATTACCAAGAAAATTTATCCTTAGTAGATTTACCTAAAGGGGTTTATTTTTGTGAGGTTTGGTTTGGTGGAAGTGGGCATAGGAAGAAGGTGGTGAAGTAGTGAAAAGCTATTTTTGAGATTTTTTTAATTTGAAATTCAAAGTGAAATTGTTTTTTCAATATTATAATTAAATGTGGATCTATTAGTCAATTTGTGTTTTTTGGTAGGGTTGAACAAGAGGGAGGTTGTAAATAAGTTACTTGTAAAAAAACAAAAAAATCAAGAATAGTTTTTAATGTTGGGAGTAATAAATATAGATTAGTTGTAGGGTATTTTTTTGCACCTAATCAAACTATTTTGTACATCAAATTTGTAGGAACTCATTCTGCATACGATAAAATAGATGTATGTGAGATAGATATGTTTAAATCAAAATAATATAGAGGAAACAATTTTAAATTAGAACAGTATAGGAGAAATAATTTTAAAATAAGACAATATTGGACAAACAAACTAAGGTTTTAATGAAATATAATGTATGAGTGTAAATATGATGTAAAATGAATAAATTAAAATTAAGACATACAAGCAATATAATCTTTATTGTGAAAAACACGAAGAATTGACTTTTAATGATTACAAAGCAAATATGGATGAAATTGAGTTAATTGAAATCCTTATAGATGAGTATGAAGGGAGAACTATGCAATTTAATTCAGAGATGAATCCAGTTGAAGTAATTGAGTACTTACTTGAAGAAAATAAATTAAAAAAGTCAAAGTTAGCTAGAGAGTTAAATATATCACGACAATTAATTACCGATATATTAAATTATCGAAGGGATTTGAGTAAAGCTATGATAATTAAATTAAGTAAGAGATTTAATCTAAGCACTTCAATATTTACAAAAGAATATGACCTTAAAAAGGTTTCATAGAGCCTAGTTTAAACCTCTTATTACACTTCCTCACCAAACATACAATAGAATTAAATGGCAAACCACTTGATTCCCTTTTTTGAATTACCTTCCCCTACTATTAAAAACTACCCCTCCAACAAACCCTTCACCCCACTCTCTAAAACCGCCAAACAATCATCCACCGTTTTTAAATGCGATCTAAAGCAAAGCACAGCCAATCTTAACCAATAAACCCCGTCAATACTTGTCGAAGATAAAAATACCGTCCCATCTTTTTTTACGTACTGTACTAGTGCATCATTAAAGGCATTTATTTCGGCTAAGTCGGTCATGCCTTTGGGTACGTAGCGGTATATCATTACTGATAATTCGGGATAGGGACCTACCTCAAATCCTAGCGTTTGTATTTTTTGGTAGAAATAGCGGGTGAGCCAAATTTTTTCTTCTAGGGCGGCTTTAAAAGGAGCTAAACCATGCAGCATTAAGGGAAACCATAGGCGTAAACCTCTAAAGTGTTTGGTTAATTCAGGTGATAAATCGGCGGGGGAGGGTTCGGTGTTGAGTTTGTGAGCATCTTGCATATAGTTGGCTTGGTAGTAATGGCTAATTTTTAGGGCTTCTATATCTTTTACCAATACCGCACCACAGCCATACGCTAGAAACAATCCTTTGTGTGGATCGATGGTGATGGAATCTGCTTTGTGCATAGATTTTAGGGAGTCTTTTACTTCATCTGCTAAAACAAAAAAACCACCATATGCACCATCTATATGAAACCACATATCGTATTGTTGTGCTAGGTCGGCAATGGCATCAAAGGGGTCTATTGCGCCAGTATCGGTAGTGCCTGCGGAGGCGATGATGAGGAAGGGACGGAGACCGTTGGCAACATCTTGGGCTATCATTTTTTGTAGGGCATCCATATCCATTCTAAAGCGATGGTCGGTGGGTACGTAGTGTAAGGGGGCTTCGTTTAGTCCAGCAATACGTATGGCTTTTTGTACGGAGTGATGTGCTTGATGGGTGAGGTAAATCACCGAGTTTTCAATATTTCTAGCCCGTATTTTTTTGGCATCTCTAGCGGTTGTAATGGCCACTAAATTAGCAATAGAACCACCCGATGTTAAATTTCCTGCTGCCGTTGTTGGGAATCCTACTACCTCGCACATCCATTTAAGCAGGAGGTTTTCGAGGCGTACCGCACCTGGACCTGCATAAAAAATGCCTGCATAGCGGTTGGTAATATCTGCTAGGTAATCGCCTAGTGCGGTTGCAAAAACACCGCCTCCAGGAATGTAAGCCAAATGTCCACCCGAAGCAGGATTTAAGCCTGGTGTATCAATTTCTTGCTGCAATATATTTAGCAGCTTATCCATACTAATAGGCGTTTCTGAAATGGGATTGTTGGGGAGCTGATTGTTGTTTGGATCGTAGGTAACAAAGGCTTTTATTTCCTCAATATTATCTAAAAAACGATTGGCATATTGCTGTATGCCAGCATTCCATTTGGTGCGAGTTTCGCTATTTGGCTCTAATTGTCGAGCTATTTTTTCGAGTTGTTGTATTTTGTTTTTCATGTTTCAAATCTACGAAAAAAATAGGACGTGGGGGAATGGTTAAATTGTTTTGTTGTTGATTTTTTATATCTTGCGGGAGTTGGGGTTTTGCTTTTTATATCTTTTCTGTCTGAATCACAGATTAGTACGGATTTAGGGATGGCGCAGATTTTTTTTATTTCCTAACTGCTATTATTCATTCCTGCAGGATTTAATTGTTTAACATGTTGTAATTTTCAATAAGCGTTCCTAGCAGAGAAATAAATTTTAAATGAAATGGGTCGCACCTATAGTGCTAGGCTATTTGATATTACTTGTTCTATAAACAGGTTGTGCCTACAGCACAAAAAACCGCATATCCAAAATTGTTCTTCCTTCGTTAGCAGGGAAATAAATTTTAAATGCTAATTCTTCGATCCTAAATTTTAAATAAATTCCTCCTAACATCAGCAGGAAAAAAATCAAAAACCAAACATCAAAACTCAAAAACCCCTCTCTTCCCAAGCTGTTCCACAAAGGCCCCATTTTCCCGAATATCGTAATAAGGAATTCCCAAATCCAAGCATTGTTGTTTCCATTTTTTAATTCGCCACGGACTATTGGAGGCATCCATAATAACCCCATTAAAATGCACACATTCGTTTAAGCGATACAAATTAGCATGGATATTTTGTGATAAAATGAGGTAGTCGATTTGGATGTCGGTATTGTGGTGGTATTGGTAAAAGCGGTTGTTTAAAATGAGTAGTTTTTTATCGTGAAACTGCACAAATGGAGGGTGCCAAAACAAATGCGAATCGAAAGAATTATTGCTTGAAGATGTTTGGTTTAGTGCATTCCAATCTTTTAATCCTAGGAGTTTGCTTTGTGCTATTTTCATTTTTTGGTGATTGGGCGTTACATGAAAACTAGACAGGGATTGATTGGCTTGCATTAAACTATCACTTAAAATAATGGATTGTCGTCCTTCTACAAACTCAATGGCGGTGCCGTTGTTAATGTGGTAAATATGAATAGCCGATTGATAGGTGGACTCGTATTGCTGCCAAGCAATTTCTGCTAGAAAAAATAAGACGAACAACAACATTAGTTTTAAATATTTGGCTTGATTTACCAAAAAGAAAAACACCAAACTGCCCATAATAGCATACAATAAATAATATTGAAAACTGCTAATGCTTAATCCTTGGAAAGTAGAAAAAGGCAACTGTTGAATGTATTGTAATAAAAAGTTTTGTGCATCAATTAAAAAATTTAGGGCGATGCCCAATAAATGGGCCACCTTATCGAAAGGAGAAAAAATAAAGGACAAACCATTAAATAAAAATAGAAAAACACCTAGCGTTAATAACAAGGTTGCAGCAGGAATAACCACCAAGTTGGATAATAAAAAGTACAGGGGAAACTGATTGAAATAATACAAACTTAAAGGCAAAGTACCCATTTGTGCGGCAATAGATACGGCAGTAATTTGCCAAACTTTATCTCCTAGCCAATTGTCAATATCTAGCCACAAATAAATTTTGGGCTGCAAATACACAATCGCCAATACCGCCATATACGACAATTGAAAACCTACATATTTTATTAAATACGGATCGCTAAAAAGCAAAATTAATGCGGAGGCACCAATAATATTATAGGTGTTAGTTTTATAGGAAAAAATTTGCGCTACTATCCATAAAGAAAACATGGTAGCTGCACGACATACGGAAGGAGGTAGCCCCGTAATTAAAGCAAAGCCCCAGATAACGGTTAACACCAAAACAATTTTTACCCATTTAGCAGCCCAATATTTTCGTTTATCTAAAAAGGTGAGAGCTAAATTTAAAATCATAAAAATAATGCCTACGTGCAAGCCCGAAACCGCCAGCACATGCATTGCACCTGTATTAGAGTAGGTTTCTACTAGGTCTTCTTGTAAATGATGTTTGTATCCTAAGAGCAAAGCCGAAGCAACGGCTGCTTGTTCTTTGCCTTTAATTTTTGATTGGATTTGTGCTAGTAAATGGGCACGTAATTGATATAAACGAAGGTAAAAACCATTGGCATTATTTAAGGATAAAGCCCGCCAATTAGCAGCTTTAAAATAGGCTTGATGGTAAATGTTTTGGTAGCGTAAATAAGCTTGGTAATCAAATTCGTGTGGGTTTTTTGGGGCTTGTATATTTTTAAAATTGGCATCAACCAGCAGCCAATCACCATACTTTAATTGGGCAGATAGGGAGTCTTTTTTTAGGTATACAATTGCCTGTCCAATGGTAGGCGTTTTTTTTGTGCCATTATTTATTTCTAAAACGCTTACCGTGGTTTTAAAACTTTTCTTTTTAGCAAGTAGCGGTTCTTCCACTTGCACAATGGCAAAAGCAGAATCGGTAAGGTGATGACTAAAATGTTGTGTTTTTAAAATGGGCGTGCTTTCTTGTGTTGTATAGTAGCCGCCTATTAAACAAAACAAACTTAATAGTGCACCATACAGCCATCGCCATCGGTAATTACGGCTCATTACTTGGTAGTAATTTAACAGTAGCAACAAAATAAAACAAAGGAAAAGGCTTGCTAGTAAAAAGGGGAGTGCTTGTTCCAGATATATGAACAATAGAATGCCCATTAAAAAGGGCAATAGCAAGCGCACAGCAGGTATCTCATCCCAATGGAAGTACATTTTATACGTGGATTTTAGTGGGGTAAATGCCTTTGCTAATAACAGGAGCATTTACAGAAATTAAATTTATACGCAGCTAATATAGTTCTTTTTTTGGGGAGATAAAAATTTATACAGACTTTTTTATGACTTTTAGCCAGTTTGAGCATTAGACTACTAGGGGACGGAGAATAAATAAGTGTTGAGCTACATTTAGGTTTGTTTCGTAGTTGCAATCCAAACTTCTAAACGCACTAAATCTTCGGGCGTATCTATTGCTAACGTGCTGGGATATTGCGTAGAATAAGTGTGCACCTTAAAGCCATAAAACAACCATCGCAATTGCTCTAAACATTCTGCTTTTTCGGTAGGGGCTTGGGGCAGTTGTGTTATTTTTTGTAGCACTTTTATCCGATACCCATAAATGCCAATGTGCTTATAAAAAGTATGGTTGGCAATCCAATCTTCTGCTGGAAAATTTCGGAGGTAGGGCAGGGGCTGCCGACTAAAATATTGTGCTTCCTTTTGTTGATTTAAAACTACTTTTGCAGTGCTAGGATTAAATAGTTCTTCGTGTTTGGTAATGACCTTTACCAGTGTTCCAATCTGCACTTTTTCGGCTGCAAATAAACTTGCTAGTTCATCAATTTGTTCGGGGTAAATATACGGTTCGTCGCCTTGTATGTTGATAACGGCTTGGATGTTTTGTAGGTGTTTATCGGTAGTCATTATTTTAGTAATCGCCTCGTAGCAACGGTCGGTGCCGCTAGGATGAGAGGAGGCGGTCATTACCACATTTCCGCCAAAATTGGCTACGTGTTTGTAAATGCGTTCGTCATCTGTGGCTACCCAAACGCCTTGTAAATGCTGTGCCTTCAAAGCCTGTTCGTACACGCGTTGAATCATGCTTTTTCCATCAATTATTACTAAGGGTTTTCCCGGAAATCTGGTAGAATCGTAACGTGCAGGGATGATGCCTAGGATGTTCATGGTGTTTTTTTTAATGACCAATTATCAAATTGCAAATAATAACCAAGTTTTTAATGGTCAATTATCAAATCGCAAATTCCAAATAATGACCAAGTTTCTAATGTTCAATTATCAAACCCTAATTTTTAATATCTAATAATCAACAAAAACAATGTATTGGCCGCACCTACGGTGCTAGGTTATTTGATATTGTTTTTTCTATAAACAGGTTGTACCTACGGCACAAAAAAATCTGATATTAGGACATGTTTATCTAAACGTTAAAAGTTTTTTGGCTTAAGCCGGGAGGCTTTATGCTCGTTACGCTCCAGCCGGGAGGCTGGACCGGGCATCAGGGTCAAGCGTTCCTGCTTGAGCCAAACGGGTTCAAAGCCTCCTGGCTTGTAGCAAAAAGTGTCAACCACTTGGGGAAGCATGTCGATATTAGCAAATAAACTTTTAATAAATCCCTTCCTAACGTCAACATAAAAAATCTAAATTTTCAATGCATTCCTTCCTGACATCAGCATAAAAAAAATCTTAAATTTTAATTCTTAAATTCTAAATTTTCAATGCAT